>NZ_JBHYJB010000005.1:160861-263233 GCF_042740175.1 Streptomyces sp. NPDC059009
CATCGGGTCCCGCGGCGACCAACACCGGGGGGGGCGGGGGGCGCTGGGGGTGGTTGGGGGCCGCCCCCCCCCCCCCCCCCCCCCCCCGGGGGGGGGGGGCCCCCCCCGCCCGGGGCCCCCCCCCCCCCGCCGCGGACAAGCGATACGGGTTACATGAGCTCCCTCACCTCACAGGACCCCGTTCCGGTCGGCCCGCCCCTGCCCCGGCACGGCATGGCACGTCACGTCCTTGCCGGGCAGGCGCCCGGTGACGAGGTACCGGGTGGCGGCGTCATTGGCACACGGGCTCTGCGGCTCGTTCTGTCCGTACAGGACCCCGTGGCCCTCGCCCTCGTCGACCGTCACCATCCGGGAGCCCTTGAGCGCGCGGTGCATGCTCTGGGCGGCCCGGAGCGGGGTCTGGGAGTCCCACTCGTTCTGTACGAGGAGCGTGCGGACGTGGTTGTCGACGGTCGCCACTTCCTCAACTGGCTTGTCCCAGAAGGCGCACGGGGTGATACCGGACGCGAAGTCGCCGTACAGCGGGTAGCGGCGTTCGTCGGCGGCCGAGTCGCGACGGTAGGTCTCCGGATCGCGGGGCCAGCTGCCGGTGTCCGAGCAGACGATGGTCCAGAGCGCGGAGACACCGTTGTCGCCGGGGCCGTCGGGCTCCTGCGGTATCGACGGGACGGGCTCGCCGGCCGCGGCCTTCTTCAGCGTGGCGACGAGCTCGGCGGCGGACTTGACGGTGAAGAACTCGGCCCGCAGCCCCTCCCGGATCTGCGCCCCGTCGAGCTTCCTGTCACCGACCACGATCGGTTCGCGGTCGGCCTGCCGGACGATGTCCCAGAAGGTCTTCGACACCGCGGCGGGGGTGGCCCCCAGGTGGTACGTGGCATCCCGCGCGGCCGTCCACTTCGACCAGCGCGCGAAGGCGGGCTCGACCTCCGGGCCCCACATCCGGAACATCTCGCGCCACATCCGCTTCGGGTCGACGGAGCTGTCCAGGACGAACCGGTCGGCGCGGTCCGGGAACAGCTGGGTGTAGACGGCGCCGAGCCCGGTCCCGTACGAGACGCCGAAGTAGGAGATCTTCCGCTCGCCGAGGGCGGCACGCATGACGTCCATGTCGCGCGCGGTGTTGTTGGTCGTGATGTGCCGCAGCGTGCCCCCCTCCTTGGCGCGGCACTTGTCGGCGACGGTCCTCGCCCAGGCGACATTGGCCCCGAAGTCCCGGAACGGGCGCGGCCACACCTTGTCCTCCGCGCTCATCCCGCAGCTGAGCGGCGTGCTCTCGCCGATGCCGCGCGGGTCGAAGCCGATGAGGTCGTAGCGCTCCTTCACCGGCTTCGGCAGGCTCTCGTCCCCTTCGAGCGGCAGATCGAGCCCGGGCCCGCCCGGCCCCCCTGGATTCATGAGCAGCACGCCGCGCCGCTTGCCCGGGTCGCTCGCCTTGATCCGGGATATCGCGACGTCGATTATCTTTCCGTCCGGATCCCCGTAGTCGAGGGGGACCTGGATGGTCGCGCACTGGAACTTGGCGGGCTGGTCCGGTGAGCAGCGCTTCCACTGCGGGGTCTGGTGGGTGTAACGGTCCAACTTGCCTGTCTGGCCTGCCGCTTGAGGCGCCGTCTGGGACGCCGCCTGGGCCGCCACGGCCGGGATCAGCGCGGCGACGGCGCTCCCCGCGATGACGGGCACGAGAAGTCGTCTGCGTAACGAGGGAGCCACGTGGGCGTCCTTCCGATCGACGGTGTGGGTCGACCGGAAGGACGCGGGGAGAGGGGGCGGTACCTCCCATACCGGGCAGAGTTATTGAGGTCCGATGGCGCACTTCAGCGGCGCACGTCGGCGCGCTCCCCCACAGGCAGTCGCCCACCACTGCACACGGCCTTCCCGTACGCCCCGTACGCCGTGGCGCGCTGCCGGTGCTCACCCCGCACGGCGAGCGCGCACCGCGCTTCCCCGCCGCCCGCCCCGAGTTGGACCCGGACCACCGGCTCCTTGCCGAGCGGAACCCGGACGGTCTTCTTCCACGGGAGCCCGACACCGGCCTCGGCGGTGGCGGTGCCCGTCACCTCGTAGTTGAATGCTCTCCTCCCCGAGGGGGAGATTCCTGGCTCAGGCTGCCGGTCGGAACAACGTTCCGTCCGGTCTTGCGCCCTCAGCACCAGCAGGGTCCAGACCCGCCCTGATCAGCATCACACGTGCGGAGTTCTTGTCCCTGGGGGACGAGGCTCCGCACGCGGTGCAGGTGTAGGTGCGTTCACCCAGCGGCAGGGCGTGCTTGGCTCTCGCTCCGCACTGCGCGCAGTCCATCGTGGTGTACGCGGGGTGCACCAAGTGCACAATCCGCCCGTGCTTGCAGGCCATGTGCACCAGGGCCTGTTTGGTGGCGCCGATGGCGGCGTCCGCGGCCTTTCTGGCCATCGTCGACTTGGCCAGGAACTTCGGACGGAAGTCCTCCACCGCCAACTCGTCATGAACAGCTACGACTTGCTTGGCCCACTTAGAGCCGGTGTCCTGCCGCTGCCTGGCCGCCTTCTTGTGCGCCTTCGCCCGCAGCCGCTTGGCTTCCCGGTAACCCTTGGATGCGGCCTGGCCCTTCTTCGGTTTACGGCGGGCCATCATCCGGTCATAACGCGAGACCTTCGCCTGCACCTTCTTCCCGTGCTCCGGGTGCGGCAGATCATGGGCGTCCGAGGTGGTGGTGGCCAGCTCGGCGACACCCCAGTCGACGCCGAGGACCCGTCCCGACCGCGGCAGTTGGACACCGGGCGCGGGCACGACGAAGCTGGCGTAGAAGTGACCGAGACTGTCCTGGTAGACACGCACCGAGGACGGCTCGGCGGGCAGCTGGCGTGACCACACCACCGTGAGCACGATCCCGCCTGCCAGATGCAGCCGCCCGTCCTTCAACCGGAACCCGCGCCGCGTGTAGTTCAGACTCAGCCGCGTCTCCCGCTTGGACTTGAACCCCGGCATCCCCGCCCGCCGTGCCACCGGCAACCGCTCCCCTTGATCGCTTTGGCGCGGGCCTTGCCGAAGTCCCGGATGATCTGCTGCTGCGGCACCGACGAACCCGCCGCCAGCCACGGCGTCACCGCCCGTGCCCCGGTCAGCATCCGGTCCAACTGCCCCGGCCCACACGTCTGTTGCCCCTGCTCCGGGTGCGCGCGGTTGTGCGCGTAGGCAGCCTTGGACCGGGCCACACTCTCATTCCAGACCCAGCGACAACGCCCCCACTCCTCCTCCAGCCCCGCCCGCGCCGGAGCCGAGACACGCAGCCGGAAGGTGTACCGCACATGCCCCTCCCCCACGCCCTGCCTGACCGCCACACGCCTCCCCCCCCCTTCCCGGCCACAGACCTGTGCGACACCCCTGGACCGCACACAGAGGGACCGTACGTACGAGCAGCACACACCCGTACCCGAAATCCCACCCCCATCACTCCAACCAGTGACCGAAGGCACGCCTGTTCGTCACCGAGGGACGACGGGTGGTGGCGGGTGGCAGCCATGGCCGCTCCGCGCCCGACCGGATACCACGGCGCTCCGCGCCACACAGACACGATGCGATTCCTCCCCGGCGTAAAAGCCGGGGCATCCTCGCAAGGATCAGGTGAAGAACCCGAAGGCCAACAAGGGTGTCCTGCTCAAGGCGCCCAAGGCGAGCACAGAGGCGAACGCCCCGGGAGTCGTCACCCCCGAACTCCGCGTCATCTCCGCCGAGCCCACCCCCTGGGACACCTACTACGCGCCCCGCACCCCCACCCGCCTGACCGCCGCCAACACCTACCCGGTGGACGTCACGGTCACGAACACCACGACCACGGCCTGGCCCGCCGGGGAGCGGGAACTGTCCTACCGGTGGGCGCACCCGGACGGCACGGACGCGACGACCACCGCCAACCAGCTCAAGACCGACATCCCGGCTCTCGCCCCCGGCGCATCCGCGACCGTCAAGGCCACCGTCAAGGCCCCGTCCGTCGACGGCAACCGCCGCGCGGGCTACACCCTCACCTGGGACGTCCACAACAAGGCGGACGACACCTGGCTCTCCCAGAAGCCCGGCATCGGCGGCCTGGCACAGCAGACCGCCGTGGAGGACCCGACCGCGGACCGCCTCGGCCTGGAGAAGCAGCACACCTACACCGGCAAGAACACCGGCGCGGGCTCCAGCCTGATGTCCAACCTCGGCTCCGGCAACGCCACTTGGTCGTACAACGCGTTCGCCAACCCGGGCCGCGGCATCAACACCTTCGCGCGCTTCACGTACAACGCGCAGGACACCTCGGACAGCCAGCTCGGCAACGGCTGGTCGGCGCAGGCGTCCGGACCGCTGCGGCTGGTCATCGACAAGAACGGCAACACACAGACGTACGTCTACGAGCTGCGCGACTCCGGCAACCGCCGCGTCAAGTTCCTCACGCAGATCAAGGACCCGTCGGCCCGTACGACGCTGACGCTCGACTACTACCGCGCGGGCGACAAGACGTACGAGTACATCGACGACCAGGGCGAGAAGGTCTCCGGGACCGACCTCTGGAACCCGAAGATCTACGACCACCTCAAGTCGGTCACGGACGTCTCGGGCCGCAAGGTCGCCCTGCACTACACGACGAAGGGCCTCCTCGCCCGCCTCACGGACGGCGCCGGCTCGGCCCAGCCCAAGGAATTCACGTTCACGTACGACGCGGCGCAGGGCACCAAGAACGCGAAGCTGACGAAGGTCACCGACCCGCGCGGCAACGGCACCGGCCTCGGCTACTCGGTGACGGCCGACACCGACTACCGCTGGTCGACGAAGACGATCACGGACCGCCTCGGCGAGACGACGGACTTCACGTACAAGAAGCGCACTGAGGGCGGCGGCGACGAGACGAAGGTCACGGACGCCGAGAAGAACACGTCGACGTACGAGACGGACGACAACGACCGTCCAGTGAAGGTGACGAACGCCAAGTCGCAGTACACGAAGCTGACATGGGACGCCGACAACAACGTCACGCTCCTGGAGGAGAACAACGGGGCGAAGACGGCGTACTGCTACGACCCGGAGACGGGCTACCCGCTGTGGGAGCGCTCGGCGGAGGAGAACAAGGCGGGCGTACCGAGCGCGGCCGACTGCGCACCGGGAACACCCGGCAAGTCCCCTCCCCACGCCACCCGTTACGAGTACAAGCCCCGCCCCGACGGCTACTCCACCGACCTGGTCAAGAAGACCTCGGCGGAGAACCGCACCTGGGAATTCGGCTACGACACCAAGGGCAACCTGAAGACGGTCACGGACCCGAAGGGCGTCGCCTCGCCGGAGTCCGGCGACTACACCACCTCGTACGACTACGACGCCTACGGCCAGCTCACCAAGGCGACGGACGCCAACGGCAATCCGACCCTGTACTCGGACTTCGTGGCGTCGGGCTACCCGCGCACGACGACGAACGCCCTGAGCGAGACGTCGAAGACGACGTACGACGAACTGGGCCAGGTCACCGAGGTCCTCGACCCCCTGAACAAGAAGACGACACAGACGTACGACGCGTTCGGCCGCCCCCTGGTGTCGAAGGTCCCGAAGGACCAGTCAGCGGGCGTCTACATCACGACTCCGGCCCCCGAGTACGACGCCAACGACAACGTCACGGTGTCGACGGCACCGAACGGCGCGGTGTCGAAGGCGACGTACGACAAGGCGGACCAGGTCACGGAGGCAACAGCCCCCAAGGACACGGCGACATCGGCCGAGCGGAAGTCGGTCTACACGTACGTACGACCACGGAGCCGAAGGGCGTGGCGACGCCCTCCGACCCGGACGACTACGTCACGACGAACACCTACGACGAGATCTACCAGCTGACATCGGTCACCAACGCCGCCAAGGACAAGGTCAGTTACGTCTACGACGGCGTTGGCAACCCGGTCCGCGTCATAGACCCGAAGAAGAACGAATCGACCGACCCCGACGACTACACGACCAAGACCGACTACGACATGAACCACCGTGTGGTGGCGGTCGCGGACGCGACGGGCCGCACGGTCAAGCAGTCCTACGACAAGGACTCTCTGGTCGTCTCCACGACGGACCAGGAGGAGAACACCACCAAGAACCACTACGACGAGCGCGGCAAGCTCGCGGTGGTGGAGGTGCCGCACGAGGGCACGAAGCTCCGCACCACCAAGTTCGGCTACGACGAGGTCGGCAACCGGATCAAGGTGTTCACGCCGCGTTCGGTGGCGGCGGACCGTCCCGACGCGTTCGTGGCGGAGACGACGTACGACGCCCTGAACCGCCCGGACCTGCAGATCCAGCCGTACGACCCGAAGGACGCCCGCTACAACAAGAAGGTCTGGACAAAGACGACGTACGACGCGGCGGGCCGCACCAAGACGGTGTCGGCACCCCCGTCGGAGGGCGAACAGACCCGCAACGACACGACCTACGACTACTTCGACAACGGCATGGTGAAGTCGTCGAAGGACGCGTGGAACATCACGACGACGTACGACTACACGGACCTGGGCCAGCAGAAGGCGCGCCAGCTCACCTCGGCGGCGGGTTCGTCGAGCCGGACGATGCGCTGGGACTACTTCCCGGACGGCAAGCTCAAGTCCCTTGATGACGACGGCATTCCGGTGGGCCGCAGCGAGGTCCTCGGGGACAAGTCCCAGCAGCGTGCGGACGGCTCCTGGAAGCTCCCGATCCCCAAGTCCGGCTCGTACACGGCGTACGCGGACTATCCGAAGGACGGCAAGGGCTGGGTCAAGCTCGACAAGGACACCTACAAGCGCGACGAGACGACCACGCTCAAGGCACCGGCTCCCGCCGAGAAGGTGAAGCTGGTCCGCGACAACTCCGCGGACGCGGACACCGAGCGCAAGAAGTTCGCGTACGCCTATGACGTCAACGGCAACCTGACGTCGATCGACGACAAGTCGACGGGCACGAAGGTCGACGCGTACACGATCTCGTACACGGGCCTGAACCAGGTGGAGAAGGTCGTGGAGGCCCTGGCGGGCCAGGAGCGGAAATCCACCTCCTACACCTACGACGCGAACGGCCAGCCGGAGACGCTGACGCACCCCGACCAGTTCTCCAAGTACACGTACGACCTGCGTGAGTTGGTGAAGACGGTCTCGATCGGCAAGTCGTCGTCGGACGCCTCACCGAAGGTGACGTCGTACGACTACACCTGGCGCGGCGAGAAGAAGACCGAGACCAAGGCCAACAAGAACACGGTCGACTACGCCTACTACCTGGACGGCGCGCTCAAGTCCCAGTCGGAGAAGAAGCCGAACGGCACGACGCTCGTCTCCTCGCACTCCTACGCGTACGACGCCAACGGCAACAAGGCGCAGGACGTGGCGAAGAAGATGAACGCCGACGACACGTCCAAGTACCTGTCCTCGACGACGGATTACGCGTACGACCCGGTGGACCGCCTGTCGAAGTCGACGCGGACGGGCGACGGTGCGGGCACGGAAACCTACGTGCACGACGACAACGCGAACGTCATCTCGCAGACGGTCAAGGGCAAGTCGACGACGTACGGCTACGACCGCAACCGCCTCCTGAAGGCGACGTCGGGCGGCGCGACGGCCACGTACACCTACGACCCGTTCGGCCGCCAGGAGTCGGTGACGTCCGGCGGCAAGGTCATCGAGCGCAACACGTACGACGGCTTCGACCGCGTGAAGCAGCACGACAAGGCGGATTCATCCGGCGCCATGAAGGCGACGAGGTACGCCTACGACCCCCTGGACCGCACGCAGTCACGGACGGACTCGGCCGGCAAGACGACGGACTACACCTACCTGGGTATGTCGGGCGAGGTCCTGGGCGAGGAGGTCGCGGGCAAGCTGACGAAGTCGTACCAGTACAGCCCCTGGGGCGAGCGCCTGTCGCAGATCAAACAGGCCGCGGACGGCAAGGCCGAGGACACGTACTACGGCTACAACAGCCACACCGACGTCGAGACGCTCACGGACAAGGACGGCAACGCAAAGGCCACGTATGGGTATTCGGCGTACGGCTCGAACGACGCCGCCGACTTCACGGGCATCGACAAGCCGACCGCGACGGACCCGACGAAGGAGTCGTACAACCCGTACCGCTTCAACTCGAAGCGGTGGGACGCGGCTTCGGGGACGTATGACATGGGGTTCCGGGATTACAGCCCGGGGCTCAATCGGTTCTTGACGCGGGATATGTACAACGGGGCTCTTGCGGACATGGAGCTGGGTGCCGACCCTCTGACAGGAAACCGGTACGCCTTCAGCGGAGGCAATCCCACCACTCTCATTGAGGTCGACGGCCATATCCCGGACGGCTGCCTCCAGCCGGGGGTCAGCTGCTCGAAGAACGATGACGGCGGATACCAGGTCACTCAGCGGAAAGGGCGCCTCGGAAAGGACATAGCCGCAGACCGAATACGTCACGACACCGCAGTGGCCGCCACGGCCACGTACTTGCGGGCCACATTGGCTCCAAACCCTGATGTCCAGGTCCTCACCGAGTACAAGATTCCTGGCGCTGGACCGAAGAAGGGCACCAACGGGTACGCCGACATCGTGGTGATCTTCGACGATGACATCTACGTCTAGGAAATGAAGTCGGTAAAGAAGGCGGAGGAGGACGGACCAAAGCAACTGGATCGATACATAAACGCCTTGCGCAAGACCGAGCGAAAGAATCCGTTCGAACGAACTGTACAGCGCGGTTGGGAGCTACCACAGGTAGCCACACCAGATCCACTGGATACCAAGCAGCAAGTTGTATCCGAATCAACCCGGTCCAGAGCTGGATCTCCTCGTACAGGTAGCAAGTATGAGGGAGTTGTCGGGTGGTGGACGCGAAAAATACCTCAGCGAAGTAAGCCGCCGAGAGGATATGAACCCGTCACTCTCCCGCTTCCGCTCACAGTTGAGGCTTGGAAACCCAGTCCTGCGCAAAGAAAGAGCATTGCCTGGGGCGCTATTGGCGCTGGGGCACTCTACATGCTCGGGAGGCTAGCCACGGATCCGTTCGACATGCGAGGATAGAGAGCCTGATTGTGGGTGCTGGCCACTCTGGCCAGCACCCACAGCGGAACTACCTCCGTCCGTTCCACCAATCTGAGGGTTGCGGTGAATTCAAGTTACTCGGGAAAGTCGGACCTGAGCCATGGCCTCGTACTCGAACTTACCGTTCATTCCCAGGACTTCGGTCAGCTTTGTGAGACTGCGTATCGATGGCTTACTCAAGGCGCGCAGGTCGCATCTGTCCAGCAGGAACTCGACCAGCTCACACACGATCGTCCCGTATCTAAAGTCGGGTTCGACAGCGTCTCCGATGTGGCATCCCGTCGAGAGGCAGGCGACCTTTGGGGGTACCTCTCCGTCGCGCCCGTAGAGAGCTTGAACGTTCTGTATAACCCATTCACATCGAGGGCTTTGGAGTGGCTGAGGGAGTCACTAACCAAGCGTCCGGAGTCCGCAGGCATGGATGTGGGCAGATACTCTGACAGTGGCGAGATCAGCGATTCCTTGATCAGGCTCGCTGTCACTTTCGATGAGGACCTTCCCGAGTATGTGATGCTGTCGTACTTCGTCGACGAGGTGAAGCTCGTCGATTCGAGCACGGCGGCCATTGAACACGAGCGACTGCTAGGTGTCATGGAGTGGGCCTGCAGGGAATTCAATGTCGTGTTCGGGCACACCTCGTACGACCGCCCTGACAGATCCACCGAACATGAACGATTCCTGCGCGGCCCGGCCCCATGGAGGAATACGCCGAACTGGGCTTCCATGCTGCGAGGTTACTCATGGCTTACGGTTGCGTCGGCCGATGTGGTCAGAGCCTTGGGCGGAAGCGGCTCCCTGCGGAACTCTGGGGCGTTCGTCGAGGTGGCGGAGCTCCCTTGCGGCTCCTACTTCCTGCAAGCCACCCCAACGTACGCGGAGTATCACGACGAGCGCGTTCTGAGCGTATACCAAGCTCTTCAACCAGCCCTGGTGGAAGGCGAGTTCAGGAGACCTTCAGCAGCGCCAGGCCAGCCGCCCACGCACATGATTATCTTCGATGAGGATCGATAGAAGGGGAGACGGAGGGGCAGGGTTCCCGAGGCCCTGCACTGGGGGCAGCGCCTGCACACAAGGCGCCGTCCCTTCGTGGCGAGCGGAGGCCGCAGGGCCTTACTGGCAACAGCCGTCCCATCCCGCCTCGTCCTGCGTCGGCGGGATGCCGATCACCGCCGGATCGGTCATTGAGGCGTTGAAGTACTGGAACGCCGACAACTCGTAGCCGCTGTGGCGGGTCAGTCCCGCGTGCCTGAGGCACCACACCTGCGCGACGTCGGCGTCAGCCGTGTCCGCCGATCGTTCCCCGCACGTAAGGCACTTGCCGAAGTGGCGCACTGCCATCGTCGGCATGGCCGAGAGCCGCCATTCGGCGAACCGGTACCGAGCGCGCGCCGTCCCCTTGCCAACGCTCATCCGAACGCCTCGGCCGGAAGCTGCGGCCCGTCGCCGTCTCCATCCAGGTAGTCGTCCGCGTCAGCGTCAGGCCCGTCGTCGGTGCCGTCCAGGTCGGCGTCCGGCCGAGGCAGACGGGCGCCCCGACTCTCCGCGACCCGCAGCACATCCCTCAGCGCTTCAGTCAACCGGGCGGCCAGGAAGTGGAGTTCACCGGCCCCGGTCTTCGGGTTGTCCAACAGATCGGCCGCGTGGCCGAGGAGATCAGCGCCCATGCCGAGCTGGACGCTCTCCACGTTGTCCGCGAGGCGGGACACGTAGCCGGTGCCATCGGTGGACAGGAAGCACGATTTGCCGTCCGCCGTCTGCCACGGCAACAGTCGCGCCGTCCTGCTCTGGGCAGGTCCACTGGTCATGCGCCCACCTCCACGGCATGAGTCCAGCGCGGCCCGGCATCGATCCCGTACATGGCGAGCACGAGCACGCGCCGCCGCTCCCGCTGTCGCCCCGCCTCCTGGCGCCGAGTCACCTGATCGGACGGCGGCACGGACGGGGCTCTCTCGGTGCTCTGGTGACGCACAGAGGCGGGGATGAGGAACCGCCACAGCGGCTCAAGGATGCGGGCGATACAGTGCGGCATGTCGTCAACTCCCATGTAGTTGGTGGCCACGCCCCCGGACCGGTCGCACGGTTGCGGGGGTCTGATCGATCCAACTGTCGGCGCCAATAGCGCCGTTGACTTCCCACCCACGGGTATCCCCACCATGGGTAGGCTGAGATTCAGACCAGTGCGAAACACTGTCACCAGCAGGCGCGACGGGGCACTTCATGACCGGTTATGTACCGCCGACCGCGCTGCCGCGCGGACTCTTGGATCACGCGGAGATGAGGGCCGCGCTCGCGGCTCACGACTTCGGCACGGTATTCCGTCTCGCGCGCAGTGAGGCAGGGATCAGTTACTCGAAGATCGCGGCCGAGTGCGACATCAAGCCGGAACGCATCGGGGCGCTGGCACGCGGTATCGGCAGCGTGACGACGTTCGAGAAGGTCACGCGGATCGCTGATGCGCTGCGCATCCCCGGGGGGTTGCTCGGTCTCGCTCCCCGTGAGTGGGAGGTATCAGCTCGCCGCGCACTCCCCGCGCCTGCAGACGCCACCGCCACAGACCGAGAGGGAGACGAAGTGCGGCGCAGGGGGTTCTTCAAGACATCGGCAGGGGCTGGGCTCGCCGTCGCGTTACCCGACCTGACACGCCCTCACACAGGGCGCCGGATCGGCAGCGAAGTCCCTGGACAACTACGCGAACGTACAGCCAGACTGCGGCGCCTTGATGATGTGCTCGGAGGAGGCGACACGTACCGCGTCTACGTCGGCGAGTACCAGGCCACGAAGTCACTGATGCACGACTCCGCGTACAGCGAGGAAACGGGCCGAGCGCTGTTCTCCGTCCTCGCTGAACAAGCGCAGCAAGCCGGTTGGGCTGCCTTCGACTGCGGCAAGCACGCCACCGCACGCGGTCTGTACGAGGCCAGCCACGAGGCAGCGACGGAGGCGAGGGACAGGGCACTCGCGGGCAACGCGCTCGCGTTCCTGTCCTACCAGAGGGTCAACGGCGACCGACGGGCCGGCATCGAGACCGCCACCCGCTCGTGCGCCACGGCGGGCCCAGACGCGCCACCAGGTGTGCGAGCGCTTCTGCATGAGCGGCTCGCATGGGCATACGCCGTCGCCGGACTCGCGACCGAGACGGAACGTGCGCTCGATTCCGCCGCGTCCGCTCTCGCCGAGGTTGACGACACTCCCCAGCCGGACTGGGCGGCATGGGTCGACCACAACGAGTTGCAGATTATGAGCGGTCGATGCTGGACCGAGTTGCGGCGCCCGTTGCGCGCCGTCCCGGTTCTGGAGTCGGCTCTCGCCGCGTACGACGACACCCACGCGCGCGACAAGAGCCTCTACCTGTCATGGCTGGCCGACTCCTACCTGACAGCCGGAGAAGTCGAACAGTCCGCGCAGGTTGCCGGCCGGGCGCTGGACTTCTGCGCCGGAGTGGCTTCCGTACGTCCGCGGGAACGGCTCGCTCCCGTCGTGCAGCGACTCGCCAAGCATCGGGACGTGCCTGTCGTCGCTGAGACCCTGGAGAAGGCGCGCCCCTGAGAGCTACTCGCCGGGCAGTGGTTGGGCGGTCGCGGCCACCCAACGAAGATAGGCATCCGACCCGGCCACAATGGGAACGGCCGCTACCTCAGGGTTCTTCCACGGGTGGTGTTCCAGAAGGTGCGCCTCTAGTGCGGCGTAGCCATCGGCCCGGCTCTTGAAGAGGAGTTGCCACTCCTCGCCAGTGCCGAACTCGCCCTCATGCCAGAAGGCGGAGCACACAGGTCCGACGATCTGCGCCCCGGCCGCAAGGCGCCCGGTCACCACGGACCGGGCCAGCTCTACGGCTTGCTCGCGTGTCTCCGTTGCCGTGGATACCTGAAGGAAGTCGGCCATACGGGCGAGCCTAGCTGTCTCCCACGGCCTTTGCTGTGCCTCCTGTGTCTTCGGACCGCAGCGAGGCCCGGCCCACGGCGCCTTCTTCGAGCTGCTCGCCATGCTCGGCGCAAGGTCCCCGTGGCGCTGCCTTGTGTTTGAAGGGCTCCGGCGTCCCCCACCTGGAGCCCCCTCGAAGAGACAGAATCAGACATCTAGACCTTTCGCCATCAAGGGCAAATGTCCGTCATTGGAACCCTGTTGACGCAGCTTCGAATTCCCGCGTACAACTCCCCCGCTCCTTTCCGATGGGACGGAAATACTCAAGAAGCCTTCGAAAGAGAGGGGTTGATTGTTCGGCATGTCACAGCTGCTCGTGGGAGACAGAGTCGGCCATTACACCGAAGGGGAGAACGTGGGCACCGTCGTCGCCGTCGGGCGCCCCTGGTGGGCATTCTTCGCCCCCGTCTACTGGGTGGACTGGGGCCGAGAAGCCCTGCCTGTGCCGCACACACACGGCCTGTGGCTCGCGCCCGGCCCTGGGCCGAGTGCCGTACCCGAGAGTCCGGCCGAACGCGCTGACACACAACAGACACCAAAGGTTGTGCAGGCGGCCGAAATTGAATGCGTGACAAGGGACATACGCGGGACCCGCAACAGCTGAGCTGGGGATTCCGCCTGTTGAGTGTGGGGCGCATGGGGCGCTCCGTTTATCGTTCACGTCCGCGCGCCGACATCACGCGGGCGGAAGAAGCAGCAAGAGTCAGGGGTGGGGAACAACATGAACGGGGACGGCAGACCTGAGCTGAGAGCCGGAGTGACGGACGAGTTCAGGGCCGCGTCGATGCGGCAGTACACCAAGGGGTTTGTCGCGGAGGTGACTTCGCGCAATCGACTCCCCCTCGACTACTCCGTGCAGAGCCTGCGCGTCGTCGACTTCGTCGTGGAGGGGCTGCGCAAAGGCGGCAAGAATCGGCAAGACGTCGACCCCGCTCTGAGCGGGCTCGGCGCGTACGTCGGTGAAGTTCTCGTACGCCGGGCCGGTGCCGTATGGGTCGACTTCGACGGCGAACAGTGCGCGTACTTCGGGCAGCCCGTAGGGGTGCGGATGCCCGACGGGCGGGTGTGGAACCCCCTCGGCAAGGTCGTGAACCTCTTTGAGAGAGGCGCGGACGAGGGCGAGGAGTCGCTGCAGACCTTCTACCTCACTCTCCCGGGGAGAGCCCGCCGGAGCGTGGAGGCCGTCTGAGGCGGACGCGTGAAGCGGAGCACGGGCAGAGACACAGACAACACAACAGACCGCGGGGAGTTGGCGCGTGCCGTCGCACGGGCCAAGGAGGGTGACGAGGAAGCGTTCACCGCCGTCTACCGGCTGGTGCACCCCGGGCTGCTCTCTTACGTCCGCGGACTCGTCGGCGGCGACGAAGCGGAGGACGTCACCTCCGAAGCCTGGCTGCACATCGTGCGCGACCTGACTCACTTCCACGGCGACGGAGCCGGCTTCCGGGCCTGGACCGCCACCGTGGCCCGCAACCGCGCCCTCGATCACCTGCGGCGGATACGGAGCCGACCACGTCCCGCCGTGCTCGACGAGGACACCCTGGAACTGCACGCGGCACGAGACCCGGCCCGGGACACGGAGAGCGAAGCCCTCGAATCCCTCGCGACCCGCCGGACGCTCGCCCTCATCGGCGAACTCCCCAAAGACCAGCGCGAGGCCGTCCTCCTCCGCGTCGTCGTCGGCCTCGACGGACCCGCCGCCGCCCGCGCCCTCGGCAAACGCCCCGGCGCCGTACGCAGCGCCGCCCATCGCGGACTGCGACGCCTCGCCCGGATGTTGGGGATCCACAGAACGATCCACAGAACAGCGGGAGGGCCGGACAACAGAACGTCCCGAACCTCCCGACCCCGACCCCTGTGCGGAGAGCAGGCGAGGTGTTGAGCGTGCGCCACCTGGAGCGGAAACGACGAAGAGGCAGCTCCTCCGCACAAGGAGCTGCCCCTTCGTCGTGTGCCGGGACCGGCGTCGCATCGGTTCTGAGGGTCGGGTGACACGACGCCGGTCCCGGGGGTTCCGGAGGTTCGTGGCACTCCGGAGTCTGTGGCCGCGATCAGCGGCCGTCCATGGCGTCAGCGGCTGTCCGAGCCGCTCCCCTGCGCCGCCGCCCGCCCCGCCTCAAGGCGGGCCACCGGAATGCGGAACGGGGAGCAGGAGACGTAGTCCAGGCCCACCTCGTGGAAGAAGTGGACGGACTCGGGGTCGCCGCCGTGCTCGCCGCAGACGCCGAGCTTCAGGTCGGGGCGGGTGGCCCGGCCGGCCGTGACCGCGTCGCGGACCAGCTTGCCGACGCCGTCCTTGTCGATCGTCTCGAACGGGGAGACGCCGAAGATGCCCTTCTCCAGGTACGCCGTGAAGAACGAAGCCTCCACGTCGTCCCGCGAGAAGCCCCAGACCGTCTGCGTCAGGTCGTTCGTGCCGAAGGAGAAGAACTCCGCGGCCTCCGCGATCTGGTCGGCCGTCAGGGCCGCGCGCGGGAGTTCGATCATCGTGCCGAGGGCGAGCTTCAGGTCCACGCCCGTCGTCGCGACGACCTCCGCGATGACCTGCTCGGCCTCCTCGCGGACGATCTCCAGCTCCTGGACCGTGCCGACGAGCGGAATCATGATCTCCGCGCGCGGGTCGCCCTTGGCGTTCTTGCGTTCAGCCGCGGCCTCGGCGATGGCGCGCACCTGCATGGTGAAGAGACCCGGGATGACCAATCCCAACCGCACGCCCCGCAGCCCCAGCATCGGGTTCTGCTCGTGCAGGCGGTGCACCGCCTGGAGCAGGCGCAGGTCGTTCTCGTTGGCGTCCTTGCGGGACTCGGCGAGTGCGACGCGAACCGAGAGTTCCGTGATGTCGGGGAGGAACTCGTGCAGCGGGGGGTCGAGGAGGCGGACCGTGACCGGGAGGCCGTCCATCGCCTCGAAGAGTTCCACGAAGTCCTGCTTCTGGAGGGGCAGGAGTTCCTTCAGGGCGTCCTCGCGCTCGTCCTCCGCGTCCGCGAGGATCAGGCGCTCCACCATCTCGCGGCGCTCGCCGAGGAACATGTGCTCGGTGCGGCACAGGCCGATGCCCTGGGCGCCGAAGCGGCGGGCGCGCAGGGCGTCCTCGGCGTTGTCGGCGTTGGCGCGTACGCGCAGGCGGCGTACTCGGTCCGCGTACGCCATGATCCGGTGCACGGCGGCGACCAGCTCGTCGGCGTCGTCGGCGCCCGCGTGCATCCGGCCCTCGAAGTACTCGACCACCGGGGAGGGGACCACCGGGACTTCGCCCTTGTAGACCTTGCCCGTCGAGCCGTCGATGGAGACGACGTCGCCCTCCTCGATGACCAGGCCGCCCACCGTCAGCCGGCGGCGCTTGGTGTCGACCTCGAGGTCCTCGGCGCCGCACACGCACGTCTTGCCCATGCCGCGTGCGACGACGGCGGCGTGCGAGGTCTTGCCGCCGCGGGAGGTGAGGATGCCTTCCGCCGCGATCATGCCGTCGAGGTCGTCGGGGTTGGTCTCGCGGCGGATCAGGATGACCTTCTCGCCGCTGCGCGACCACTTGATGGCCGTGTACGAGTCGAAGACCGCCTTGCCCACGGCCGCGCCCGGGGACGCCGCGATGCCACGGCCGATCTGCTCGACCTTCGCGTCCTCGTCGAAGCGCGGGAACATCAGCTGCGCGAGCTGCGCGCCGTTCACCCGGCGCAGCGCCTCCGCCTCGTCGATGAGGCCCTGGTCCACGAGCTGGGTCGCGATGCGGAAGGCGGCACCGGCGGTGCGCTTGCCGACGCGCGTCTGCAGCATCCACAACTGGCCGCGCTCGATGGTGAATTCGATGTCGCAGAGGTCCTTGTAGTGGGTCTCCAAGGTCTCCATGATCTGCATGAGCTGGTCGTACGACTTCTTGTCGATCTGCTCCAGCTCGGCGAGCGGGACGGTGTTGCGGATGCCCGCCACCACGTCCTCGCCCTGCGCGTTCTGCAGGTAGTCGCCGTAGACGCCCTGGTGGCCGGAGGCGGGGTCGCGGGTGAAGGCGACGCCGGTGCCGGAGTCGGGGCCGAGGTTGCCGAAGACCATCGAGCAGACGTTGACCGCGGTGCCGAGGTCGTGCGGGATGCGCTCCTGGCGGCGGTAGAGCTTGGCGCGGTCGCCGTTCCACGAGTGGAAGACCGCCTTGATGGCGAGGTCCATCTGCTCGCGCGGGTCCTGCGGGAAGTCCCGCCCGGCCTCCGTCTTGACGATCTTCTTGAACTTCGTGACGAGCTTCTTGAGGTCGGCGGCCTCCAGGTCGGTGTCGACCGAGACCTTCTTCGCCTCCTTGGCCTTCTCCAGCGCGTCCTCGAAGAGCTCGCCGTCGACGTCGAGGACGGTCTTGCCGAACATCTGGATGAGACGGCGGTACGAGTCCCAGGCGAAGCGCTCGTCGCCCGCCTGGTCCGCGAGGCCCTTCACGGACTTGTCGGAGAGCCCGATGTTCAGAACCGTGTCCATCATGCCGGGCATGGAGAACTTGGCGCCCGAACGGACCGACACCAGAAGGGGGTTGTCGGCCTGGCCGAGCTTCTTCCCCATCTTCTGCTCGAGGGCGTCGAGATGCGCGCTCACCTCGTCACGGAGTGCCGCGGGCTCCTCACCGCTGTCGAGGTACGTCTTGCACGCCTCGGTGGTGATGGTGAAGCCCGGAGGCACGGGGAGACCCAGGTTGGTCATCTCGGCGAGGTTCGCACCCTTTCCGCCGAGCAGGTCCTTGAGGTCCTTGTTGCCCTCGGTGAAGTCGTAAACGAACTTCAGCTCTTTGTTTTCCGACACGGGTCTCGACTCCTCGAGGACTCGGTGGCTGCCCTGACGGCGAGGAACATACCCAGATCCAAGGCTTCTGGGTACGTCGACTTGGGCGTCATGCGGCCGTAACCACTCGTCCGCCAGGAGATCGAAAGTAACCAGCGAGTAATGCGACCTTCATCGCCGCGTTCACTTCTCGAAGGCTCAACCCCCGTAGAGCCCGATTATCGCTCACATGAGCGCACCGTTAGGACATCTGAGTTCAAGCTGTAAATGATCGAGCGATGGCACTCAGTGCCATGTCTTAGAGGTCTGCAGTCGTGCCTTTACTCGCTCATCTGAGCGCAACCCCTATCAGGGGTGGCGAGAATCACGCCGTTTGAGGGCTCTCTCGACCGGCATGCGGACACCGCTTGAGACGTCAGGAGCAGAGCGCTCGAGGCATCAGAAGCCGAGCGCCGCGAGCCGCTCCTCCGCTCGCGCGGGCGCGTACAGGTGCTCCACCACCATCGCTCCCGCCCCGGTCAGGCCCGCCCGCTCGCCGAGCCGGGACGTGACCACGTCCAGGTGGGCGGTGGAGCGGGGCAGGGCCCGCTGGTAGAGGAGTTCGCGGACGCCGGTGAGGAAGGGTGTTCCGGCCAGATCTCCGGCGATCATGAGAACGCCGGGGTTGAGCAGCGTCACGACCGTCGCGAGGACCTCGCCCACCTGACGCCCCGCCTCCCGCGCGAGACCGACCGCCTCGGGGTGCCCCGCCGCGAGCAGCTCCCGCACATCTGATCCCGAGGCCGCGGGCACCCCGGCGGCGGTGAGGCGGCGGGCCACCGCGCGGCCGCTCGCCACCGCCGCGAGACAGCCGTACGAGCCGCAGGTGCACAGCTCGTCCGCGCCCTGCGGGACCCGGATGTGGCCGATGTCGCCCGCGCCGCCGTCGATGCCCCGGTAGACCTGGCCGCCGACGACCACGCCCGCGCCGATGCCGGTGGAGACCTTGACCAGGGCGAAGGCCGAGCAGTCCGGGAAGCCGGTGCGCTGTTCCCCGTACGCCATCAGGTTCGCGTCGTTGTCGACGAGGACCGGGGTGGTGTCCGGGCCGCCCGCGCTCTCGGCGAAGGCGCGGCGCAGCCGGCCTCTTATGTCGTAGCCGTCCCAGCCCGGCATGATCGGCGGCTGCACGACGCGGCCCGTCTCCCGGTCCACCGGGCCCGGCACGGCGAGGCCGATGCCGCAGACCGTGGCGGCCGGGCGGCCGCTCGACGCGAGCAACTCGGCGAACCAGGAGCCGAGTTCGGCCAGGCAGGACTCGGGTCCGTCCGCTATGTGGAGCGGGCCCGAGTGCTCGGCCAGCAGGTCGCCGGTGAGAGTGAGGAGGGCGACGCGGGCGTGCCGGGTGTCGAGGTCGGCGGCGAGGACCACCGCGTGCGCGTCGTCGAACTCCAGGCGGACCGAGGGACGGCCGCCGAGCGGGGAGCCGGTCCGCTCGGCGGCCGAGCTCGCGCCCTCGCGCAGCCAGCCCGCGCGGAAGAGCCGGTCGAGGCGCTGGCCGACGGTGGCCCGGGAGAGTCCGGTGGCCTCCTGCAGGGCGCCGCGCGTGGTGGCCCGGCCGCTGCGGACCAGGTGCAGCAGGTCTCCGGCGCTCGCCTGGCCGCGCGCCTGATGCGACTGAGGCGCGCGCTGCGGTGCGTGGCTCCCGGCCATCCCGGCCCCCCTTGCGCTCGTCAACTCACCGTTACATATTAGGTTTTGCGTGTTAAGTAGACGTAACTCTATGGTTGACAGAGCCAAACTTGAAGGCCCCCGTGAGGGGTCGCGCCACGGTTCTCGCAGGCCCGTGGTGACCGGTGTCCCGGGAGACCGTGTGGACCGCACGACCACAGCGCAGTTGAACCCCGCCCGCCTCGGCTCAGGCCCGCCCGCCGGACCGTCCGCCGAGCTGTCCCTCTCCCCGCCCCGCCCCGCGCACCGGGTGCTGCGCGTCCGCGCCGCGCGGGTTCTGCACGGGAACTGGACGGGGACGTCGACGGTTCCCTCCCGCGACCTCTACCCGCACCAGTGGTCCTGGGACTCCGCCTTCATCGCGATCGGTCTGCGCCATCTCTCGCCGCTGCGCGCCCAGTTGGAGCTGGAGACGCTGCTCGGCGCGCAGTGGGGCGACGGCCGGGTGCCGCACATCGTCTTCAACCCGGACGTGCCGCTCGACGCCTACTTCCCGAGCCCCGACTTCTGGCGCTCCACGACGGCGGGCAGCAGGGCCGGGGCACCCCGTGCCGTACAGACCTCCGGCATCGTCCAGCCCCCGGTGCACGCCCTCGCCGCGCTCCTCGTCCACCGCGCCGACCCCGGCCTGTCCCGGGCCCGCTCGTTCCTGCCCCGGATCCACCGCCGCCTGGCCGCCTGGCACCACTACCTGCTGCACCACCGGGACGCGGGCGGCGCGGGCCTGGCTGCCGTGGTGCACCCGTGGGAGCAGGGCATGGACAACAGCCCTTGCTGGGACGGCCCGTTGAGCCGGGTACGGCCCGCGTCAGCAGGGACGTTCCGGCGGGCGGACCTGGACCACGGGGCGGCGCAGGACCGGCCGACGGACCTGGACTACGGGCGGTACGTGCGCCTTGCGATGGACTATCGGGACCGGCAGTACGCCGATCAGCACACGGGCGTCGACGGCGGGTTCGGGGACTTCGCCGTCGAGGACCCGGCCTTCAACGCACTGCTGATCGCCTCCGAGCAGGCCCTCGCGCGCATCTCCCTCGAACTCGGCCCGGAGTACCGCGAGGACGCCGCGTTGCGCCGCGCGCGCGGGGAGCGGCTGACGCGGGTGCTGGTGGAGCGGCTCTGGGACCCGGCGGAGGGGATGTTCCTCTGCCGCGACTTGAAGGGGCCGACTCACTTGTCGAGTGAGTCGGCTCCGACGGAGCCGACTCAACTGACGCCCGGTGGCCGGCTGTTGCCCGTACGGGCCGTCGGCGGGCTGCTGCCGCTGGTCCTGCCCGGGCTGCCCGGCGAGCTCGCCCGCGCCCTGGTGCGCACGGCGTGCGGGCCGCACTTCGGGCTCGGGCCCGGCTCCGGCGTGCGGCTCGCGCCCAGTTACGACCTGACGGGGGACGCCTACGACCCGCACCGCTACTGGCGCGGACCGGCCTGGATCAACACCAACTGGCTGCTGGAGCGGGGGCTGCGGACCCACGGCGAGACCTCGCTCGCCGACCGGCTGCGCGCCGAACTGCTCGCCGTCGCGGGCGAGTCGGGCTTCGCGGAGTACGTCGACCCGTACACGGGCCGGGGCCGGGGCGCGCGCGGCTTCAGCTGGAGCGCCGCGCTGACACTCGATCTGCTTCTCGGGGAAGGAGTCAACGATGACTGAGCGCCCCCAACTCCTGGTGCGGGGCACCACGTTCGCGGCGATCGGCGCGGGCGGTGACATCAGCGGGGTGCGGGGCACCGCCGCCGCCCTGGACGGCCTGTTCGTGCGGGACGCCCGGCACCTCAGCCGCTGGCAGCTCACCGTCGACGGCGCGGTCCCCGAGACGCTCACCCCCGACGGGCCGGACGCCGGGGCGACGGACTCCGTGCGCTGCGTGCTGGTGCCGCGCGGCGGCCGCCAGGAGCCGCCCGCGTACACGCTCTTCCGCGAACAGGCCGTCGTCGACGGGGCGTTCGTGGAGCTCCTGCGCGTCACCAGCAACCGCCCGGTGCCCACGCGGCTGCGGCTCGCGCTGACCGTCGACGCCGACTTCACGGACCAGTTCGAGCTGCGCGCGGACCACCGTACGTACACGAAGACGGGCGCGGTGCGCTCACGGCGCGTGCTGCGGGACGGGGACGAGAAGGCCGAAGGGCCCATCCAGGGAATCGAGTTCGCGTACCGCAGGGGCGGCTGGACCTCCCGTACGACGGTGTCGGCGGACCCCGCGCCCGAGGCCGTCGAGGAGACCGGGACGGGCGCGCGGCGTCTCGTCTGGACCCTCGACCTGGAGGCGCACGCCTCCGCGGACGTGGCACTGCGTGTCGCGGCGCATCCGCACGGGGCGCCCGCACCGGCCGAGGCGCCCGCCTCCCCCGCGACCGCCGCGCTCCAACTCAGCGCGGCGGAAGCCGAGTTCACCGAGGCCGTGCCGCTCCCCCAGGGCTGGCCGGAGCTGGCGGCGGCGTGCACGCGCGGCCTCGCGGACCTGGCGGCGCTCCAGGTGCCGGCGCGGGGCCCGGACGGCGAGGAGCTGCGGGTGCCGGCGGCCGGGGTGCCGTGGTTCTTGACGCTGCTGGGGCGAGATGCGCTGCTGACTTCTCTGTTCGCGTTGCCCTATCTGCCGCGCCTGGCGGCCTCTACGCTGCCCGCGCTCGCGGCGACGCAGGCGACGGAGTCCACGGACCGCCCGGTCGCCCAGCCCGGCAAGATCGTGCACGAGGTGCGGCACGGCGAGCTCGCGCACTTCGGACAGGTCCCCTTCGGCCGCTACTACGGCTCGGTGGACGCGACGCCGCTGTTCCTGGTGCTGCTCGGCGCGTACACGGAGCGGACCGGAGAGGTGGCGCAGGCCCGCCGCCTGGAGGGGCACGCGCGGGCGGCCGTCGGCTGGATGCTGGACCACGGCGGGCTGACGTCGCGCGGGTACCTGGTGTACCGGGCGGACGAGGGCGGCCTCGCCAACCAGAACTGGAAGGACTCCCCCGGCGCGATCTGCGGCGCCGACGGCAGCAGCGCGAGCGGGCCGGTGATGGCGGCGGGCGCGCAGGGGTACGCGTACGACGCGCTGTGCCGGACGGCGTGGCTGGCGCGGACGGTGTGGGACGACAAGGTGTACGCGGACCTCCTCGCCCAGGCGGCGGCGGATCTGCGCAACCGCTTCCAGCGGGACTTCTGGATGGCGGACCGCGCGTTCCCGGCGCTCGCGCTCGACGGGGAGGGGCGGCAGGTCGATGCGCTGGCGTCCGACGCGGGGCATCTGCTGTGGTCGGGTCTCCTTGACAAGGAGTACGGGGAGACGGTGGGGCGGCGCCTCCTCGAGCCGGACTTCTTCTCGGGGTGGGGGGTGCGGACGGTGGCGTCCGGGCAGGGGGCGTATCACCCGCTGTCGTATCACCGGGGGTCGGTGTGGCCGCATGACAACGCGCTGATCGCGTTGGGGCTCGCGCGGTACGGGCTGCATGACGAGGCGCGGGCCGTGGCGGAGGGCCTGGTGGCGGCTGCCGCGGCGGACGGGGGGCGGCTGCCGGAGGTGCTGGCGGGGTATGAGCGGTCCGTCTATCCGGTGCCGGTGCCGTATGCGTATGGGTGTGCGCGGGATGCGCGGTCTGCGGCGGCGCCGCTGGCTCTGCTGACGGCTGTGGGGGCGGGGTAGGGGGTCGGGAGTGCGGGTGCGGAGACGGGTGCGGGGACGGGTGCGCGTGCCTCCGGCGGTTCCTTTCCCCGATCCCGCCCCTTCCCGAATCCGCCGCTCCGCGGCCCTTGGGCACCCTGTATCGCCTTAAGGGCTCGTCCTCAAGCGCCGGACGGGCTATCCCTATGGGCGGGGTCGGGGAAGGAAGAACCGTCAGCCGCCCGACGTGTCCAGTTCCGCTTCCGCGCCGACCCCGGCGCAGTCGTACGGGTCCTTCAGCCAGCCGTCCGGCAGGACCACCCTGTTGTTGCCGGACGTGCGCCCGCGCGGACCGTCCGCGCCCGTCGGCCAGGGCTGGTCGAGGTCCAACTCGCCGAGGCCGTCCTCCAGTTCGGCGAGGGACGACGTGATCGCGAGGCGCTTGCGCATTTCCGAGCCCACCGCGAAGCCCTTCAGGTACCAGGCCACGTGCTTACGGAAGTCGATCACGCCCCGCGACTCGTCGCCGATCCACTCGCCGAGCAGCGTCGCGTGGCGCAGCATGACGCGGGAAACCTCGCGCAGGGACGGGGACTTGGGTGCGCCCGTGCCCTCGAAGGCCGCCACCAGGTCGCCGAAGAGCCAGGGGCGGCCCAGGCAGCCGCGGCCCACCACGACCCCGTCGCAGCCCGTCGACCGCATCATCCGGAGCGCGTCGTCCGCGCACCAGATGTCGCCGTTGCCGAGCACCGGGATCTCCGGCACGTGCTCCTTGAGGCGCGCGATCGCGTCCCAGTCCGCCGTGCCCCCGTAATGCTGCACCGCCGTGCGCCCGTGCAGGGCGATCGCCGTGACGCCCTCCTCGACCGCGATGCGGCCCGCGTCCAGATACGTGATGTGGTCGTCGTCGATGCCCTTGCGCATCTTCATCGTGACCGGGAGGTCCCCGGCGCCGCTGACCGCTTCCCTCAGGATCGCGCGGAGCAGATGGCGCTTGTACGGGAGTGCTGATCCGCCGCCCTTGCGCGTGACCTTCGGGACCGGGCAGCCGAAGTTCAGGTCGATGTGGTCGGCCAGGTCCTCCTCCGCGATCATGCGGACGGCCTTGCCGACGGTCGCCGGGTCCACCCCGTACAGCTGGATCGAGCGCGGCTTCTCCGTCGCGTCGAAGTGGATCAGCTGCATCGTCTTCTCGTTGCGCTCCACCAGGGCGCGCGTCGTGATCATCTCGCTCACGAAGAGGCCCTTGCCGCCCGAGAACTCCCTGCACAGGGTGCGGAAGGGCGCGTTCGTGATCCCCGCCATGGGGGCGAGCACGACGGGCGGCTGCACCTGGTGGGGGCCGATGGTCAGAGCGGACATCAGGGGTTCTCCGGGACGACGTACGACGGGATGAGGGACACGGGACGGATCACGATGCGGACGGGCCGCAAGCCTCCATTGTCTCTCACCTCTCGGGGAGCTCCGAAAGGCGTCGCAGCCGGGCCTCCGTCTCGTCGTCCGCCGGTACGTACGCCACCAGGCGGTGCGCCTGCGGCTGTGCGGCCAGCCAGAGGTTGCGGTGTTCCAGGCGCAGCAGGCCGACCTCGGGGTGCCGGTAGCGCTTGACGTGGGCCGACATCGTGCGGACCTCGTGCCGCTCCCACAGTTCGCGGAACTCGGCGGAGGCCGCGAGCAGGCCGTCCAGGCGCTCCTTCCACAGCGGCTCGGCGCCGTGCTCGGCCATGGACGCGCGGTACTTGGCGATCAGGTCGCGCAGCATCTCGTCGTGGTCGAGGAACGTCTCCCGCCAGCGGGGGCTCATGGTGAGCAGCCAGAGACAGTTGCGCTCGTGCGGGGCCAGGTCCAAGGGGTCGCCGAAGACCTGGGCGAAGGGGCGATTGTGGGCGAGGACGTCGTAGCGGGCGTTCTGGAGGGTGGCGGGGTAGGGGGCGATGTTGTGCATCAGGCGGCGGGCCGTCGCGGAGATCGCCGCGCACTCCGCCTCGGGGCGCGGGTCGATGACCCCGGCGAGCGTGAAGAGGTGGGCGCGCTCCATGCCGTCCATGAGCAGCGCCCGGCAGATCGCGTCCAGGACCTGCGCCGAGACCTTGATCGGCCGGGCCTGTTCCAGCCATGTGTACCAGGTGACGCCCACCGCCGAGAGCTGGGCGACCTCCTCGCGGCGCAGGCCCGGGGTGCGGCGGCGCGGGCCGCGGGGCAGGCCGGCCTGTTCGGGCGTGACGCGCTCGCGGCGGCTGCGGAGGAACGCGGCGAGTTCCTGGCGGCGGATGGCGGCGCCCTCGCCGGGCACGGGCGCGCCCGGGACGTCGGGGACGGTAGGGGTAATGGTCACCTCTGCAGGCTGCCTCATACTCCAGCCGGTTACCAGGTTCGCTTACTACCAGGATAAGGAGACTCTGGTACCCCTCTGGGCGGCGGATCATCGTCGTATCCGTGACTCTCGCGACCCGGACCTCCGGCACCTCGGCTCCCTCCCTCGACTCCCCCTCCCCTCCTGCCCTGCGGCCCCTCGGCCTGCTCACGATCCTGCTCGGCGCGGCCCTCTCCAGCATCGACTTCTTCATCGTCAACGTCGCCCTGCCGAGCATCGAGAGCGATCTGCACGCCTCGGCCGCGACCCTGGAGATGGTCGTCGCGGGCTACGCGGTGGCGTACGCGGTGCTGCTCGTTCTCGGTGGGCGGCTCGGGGACGCCTTCGGGCGGCGCAGGCTCTTCCTGTGGGGCGTGGCCGCCTTCGGGCTGACCTCGCTGGCCTGTGGGCTCGCGCCCGGGGCGTGGTGGCTGGTGGCGGCGCGGGTCGCCCAGGGCGCCGCCGCCGCGCTGATGCTGCCGCAGGTGCTCGCCACCATCCACGCGACGACGCGGGGCGAGCGGCGCGCGAAGGCCGTCGCCCGGTACGGGGCCGTGGGCGGCCTCGCGGGGCTGCTCGGGCAGGTGCTCGGCGGTGCCCTGGTCGCCGCGGACCTGGGCGGCACCGGCTGGCGCGCGGCGTTCCTGGTCAATGTGCCCATCGCGGCGGTGGCCCTGGTGGTCGGCGCCCGTACGGTGCCGGACAGCCGGGCCGGGCAGCCGGCGCGCGGGGACGCCACCGGGACCGTCCTGTTCGCGGCGGCGCTGCTCGCGCTGCTGCTGCCCCTGACGGAGGGGCGCGCGGCGGGCTGGCCGCTGTGGTCGGTGCTGCTGCTGGCCGCGGCGCCGCTGCTCGCCGTCGCGTTCGGGGCCGTGGAGCGGCGGGCCGAGCGCACCGGGGGCAGTCCGCTGCTGCCGCCGTCGCTGCTGCGGGAGCCCGGGGTGCGGCAGGGGCTCGCGCTCGGGCTGCCGATCTTCATCGGCTTCAGCGGGTTCATGTTCGAGTTCGCGATCCTCCTCCAACAGGGGCTGCGGTACGGGGCGTTGGAGGCGGGGCTGACGGTGATCCCGATGGGGCTCACGCAGGCTCCGGCGTCGATGCTGGTGCCACGGCTGGTGCGCCGCTGGGGGCCGCGCGTGATGGGGGCGGCCGCCGTGGTGCACGGGGCGGGGCTCGTGGTGCTCGGTCTGACGGTGCTGTGGACGCCGTGGGACGGGCTCGGGCCGCTCGCCTTCGCGCCGGGGCTGCTGCTGTGCGGGCTCGGCCAGGGGGTCCAACTCGCCCTCTACTACCGCATCGTGCTCGCCGCCGTGCCGGCCGCGCGGGCGGGGGCGGGCAGCGGGCTCGCCGCGACCGTGCAGCAGTCCTGCCTGGCCGTCGGCGTCGCGACGCTCGGCTCGGTCTTCCTGGCACTCGTCCCGCACCTGGGGATGCGGCATGCGCTGCCGGTGGCGCTCGGGGTCCAACTGGCCTGCCTGCTCGCCCTCGTGGGGCTGAGTCTGCGTCTTCCGCGCACCTTGCAGTAACCGGGTCGGGCGACCGGTTCTGCGGTTACCGTCGAACCCATGCCCGAGACCGAGCTCACGCCGCGGCGGCGGTTCCTCGTCCTGGCGATCTGCTGCATGAGCCTGTTCATCGCCACCCTCGACGCCACCGCCCTGAACGTCGCGCTGCCTTCCATGGCGCGGGAGTTCGACACCAGCATCTCGGGCATGCAGTGGGCCGTCGACGCCTACACCGTGGTCCTCGCGTCGCTGCTGATCCTCGCGGGCTCGACGGCCGACCGCGCGGGGCGCCGCCGGGTGTTCCAGGCGGGGCTCGCGCTCTTCATGCTGGGCTCGCTGCTCTGCTCCCTGGCCCCGACCTTGCAGGCCCTGGTGCCGTTTCGGGCGGTGCAGGCCATCGGTGGCTCGATGCTGAACCCGGTCGCCATGTCGATCATCACCAACACCTTCAGGGCACCGCGGGAGCGGGCCCGCGCCATCGGCGTCTGGGGTGGCGTCGTCGGGATCTCGATGGCGGCGGGTCCGCTGGCCGGCGGGCTGCTCGTGGAGGCCGTCGGCTGGCGCTCGATCTTCTGGGTCAACCTGCCGGTGTGCGCGGCGGCACTGCTCCTGACCGCGCGGTACGTCCCCGAGTCCCGTGCCCCGAAGCCGCGCCGCCCCGACCCGGTGGGCCAGCTCCTCGTGACGGCGCTGCTCGGCTCCGTCACGTACGCGATCATCGAGGCGCCCTCGGCCGGGCCGGCGTCCCCGCTGATCCGCGCCCTCATCGGCTGCGCGGTGCTCAGCCTCCTCGCCCTGCTCGTCTACGAACGCCGCCGCCCCGAGCCCCTCATCGAGCTGCGCTTCTTCCGCTCGGCGCCGTTCAGCGGGGCGACGCTCATCGCGATCTGCGCCTTTGCCGGGCTCGGCGGCTTCCTGTTCCTGACGACGCTCTACCTCCAGAGCGTGCGGGGCCTGGACGCGCTGCACACAGGGCTGTGGGTGGCGTCGATGGCGGCGGTCCAGGTGGTGTGCGCGCCGCTGTCGGGGCGTCTCGTCGGGGGGCGGGGACCTCGCGTTCCGCTGCTGATCAGCGGGGTCATGCTGACCTCGGCGTGTGTCCTGTTCGCCGCGTTCGGGGCGGAGCGGGAGACCGGCACGCGCCTGGCCGCGTACATCCTGTTCGGCATCGGCATGGGCTTCGTGAACACCCCGATCACCAACACGGCGGTCTCCGGGATGCCCCGCGCCCGGGCCGGTGTGGCGGCGGCCGTGGCCTCCACCAGCCGCCAGGTCGGGTTCGGCCTGGGCGTCGCGGTGAGCGGCTCGGTCCTGGCGTCCGGGGTGGTGTCGGGGTCGTACGGGCCGCAGAGCGCGGCGGCGAGCCGTCCCGCCTGGTGGATCCTCGCGGGCTGCGGCGCCGCCGTCCTCGTCCTGGGCCTGGTCACGAGCGGACGGTGGGCGCGGGGGACGGCGGAGGCGCTGTGGGCGGAGGAGGAGGCGGAGCCCGTACGACCCGAGGTTACAGATAACAAAATTTGAAATCTGTCACCGATGGGTGCATGGTGGAGCCATGGCAACCATGCGAACGCTCCCCCTCGGAACCACCGGCCCCCAGTCCTCCGCCCTCGGCCTCGGCTGCATGGGCATGTCCGCGCTGTACGGCGACGCCGACCGCGCCGAGTCCATCGCGACCGTCCACGCCGCCCTCGAAGCGGGCGTCACGCTCCTCGACACCGGCGACTTCTACGCCATGGGCCACAACGAGATGCTGATCGGCGAGGCCCTGCGCACCGCCCCCGCCGCCCGCCGCGAACAGGCGCTCACCAGCGTCAAGTTCGGCGCCCTGCGCGACCCGGACGGCGGCTGGTCCGGCTACGACGGACGCCCGGCCGCGGTGAAGAACTTCGCCGCGTACTCGCTGCAGCGCCTCGGCGTCGACCACATCGACGTCTACCGCATCGCCCGCGTCGACCCGGACGTCCCGGTCGAGGAGACCGTCGGCGCCATCGCCGAGCTCGTCGAGAAGGGCCACGTCCGGCACATCGGGCTCTCGGAGGTCGGCGCCGACACGATCCGGCGGGCCGCCGCCACCGCCCCCATCTCGGACCTGCAGATCGAGTACTCGCTCATCTCGCGCGGGATCGAGGACGAAATCCTGCCCGCCGTCAGCGAGTTGGGCATCGGCGTGACGGCGTACGGGGTGCTCTCCCGCGGCCTGATCTCCGGCCACTTCACCCGCGACCGCAAGCTCGCCGCGAACGACTTCCGCGGCATGAGCCCGCGCTTCCAGGGCGAGAACCTCCAGCACAACCTCGACCTGGTCGAGCAGCTGCGCAAGATCGCCGAGCAGAAGGGCGTGAGCGTCGCGCAGACCGCGATCGCCTGGGTCCTCGCGCAGGGCCCCCGCCGGGACGCGGCGATCGTCCCGCTCGTCGGCGCCCGCACCCGCGAGCGGCTCGACGAGGCCCTCGGCGCCCTCGATGTGACGCTCGACGAGGCGGACCTGGCCGCGATCGAGCAGGCCGTGCCCGCGGGCGCCGCGGCGGGCGACCGCTACCCGCAGGCGCAGATGGCGCACCTGGACAGCGAGAAGCACTGACCCACCCGCCAGGTAGGTTCGTCGGTATGGCTACCGAGACCCTGACCGCCGAGCGCATCCTCGCCACCACGGAGGAGGTGCTGCGCCGCCACGGAGCCGCCAAGGCCACCGTGGTCGACGTGGCCCGCGCGCTCGGCGTCAGCCATGCCGCGGTGTACCGCCACTTCCGTACGAAGGCGGCGCTGCGGGAGGCCGTGACCTGGCGCTGGCTGGACCGCACCGCGAAGGCGCTGTCCGGCGTCGTCGCCGCCGACGAGCCCCCGGCGGCCAAGCTCCGGCACTGGCTCACGGGCCTGTTCGACGCCAAGAAGCACAAGGCGGGCGACGACCCGGAGCTGTTCGCCACGTACTCCGTGCTGGTCGGGGAGTGCAGCGAGACGGTGGACCGGCACATCGCCGACCTCGCCGGGCAGCTCACCGAGATCATCCGACAGGGCGCGGCCCAGGGCGAGTTCGCCTCGTCCGACGACCCCGCGACGACGGCCCGCGCGATCTTCGACGCGACCTCGCGCTTCCACGACCCGGGCTACGCCCCGCAGTGGTCCGAGCCGGGCATCGACGAGGCGTTCACGGCCGTGGTGGACCTGCTGATACGGGGCCTGCGCCCCTAGCGCCCGCCCGACGGGACCTGGCGACGGGACCTGGCCCGCCAGGCGGGTCCTAGGGCGTCCCCTTCGACGGATCCACCGTCGCCTGGTGCTCCTCCGCCAGATGTTCCTCCGCCTTGAGCCACGGCAGGAACTGCGCGGACTTGCGCCAGCCGCAGGTGTCGCACGTCAACTGCCGCCGCGCACCCGCCTTTTGCACGTGGACGACGTGTTCGCGCCCGTGCTGGTCCCATCTGCTGACCTTGCTCGTGGTCATCGAAGGCATGGCGCCCAGTGTGCAGCAGAAGCCCCCGGTTCCCCATGGGAAACCGGGGGCTTCTTACACGCTTCACACAGCGAACGCCTGGGCGTCAGCCGCGCCCAGCGGCGTCAGGCGACGTCAGCAGCCCACCAGGCGCTGGGCCAGGTAGCCCTCGATCTGGTCGAGGGAGACGCGCTCCTGCTTCATCGAGTCGCGCTCGCGGACCGTGACCGCGTTGTCGTCCAGGGTGTCGAAGTCGACCGTCACGCAGTACGGCGTGCCGATCTCGTCCTGGCGGCGGTAGCGGCGGCCGATGGCGCCCGCGTCGTCGAACTCGATGTTCCAGTTCTGGCGGAGTGCCGTCGCAAGGCCCTTGGCCTTCGGGGACAGCTCCGGGTTCCGGGACAGCGGCAGGACCGCGACCTTCACCGGGGCGATGCGGTGGTCGAAGCGCATGACCGTGCGCTTCTCCAGCTTGCCCTTGGCGTTGGGCGCCTCGTCCTCGATGTAGGAGTCGAGGAGGAAGGCCAGCATGGTGCGGCCGACACCGGCGGCGGGCTCGATGACGTACGGGGTCCAGCGCTCGCCCGCCTCCTGGTCGAAGTAGGAGAGGTCCTGGCCGGACGCCTTGGAGTGCGCGGAGAGGTCGTAGTCCGTGCGGTTCGCGACGCCCTCCAGCTCACCCCACTCGCTGCCGCCGAACTGGAAGCGGTACTCGATGTCGGCGGTGCGCTTCGAGTAGTGGGAGAGCTTCTCCTTCGGGTGCTCGAACCACCGCATGTTCTCCTCGCGCAGGCCCAGGCCGGTGTACCAGTTCCAGCGCTGCTCCATCCAGTACTCCTGCCACTTCTCGTCCTCGCCCGGCTTGACGAAGAACTCCATCTCCATCTGCTCGAACTCACGGGTGCGGAAGATGAAGTTGCCCGGCGTGATCTCGTTCCGGAAGCTCTTGCCCATCTGGGCGATGCCGAACGGCGGCTTGCGGCGCGAAGTCGTCTGGACCTGGCTGAAGTTGGTGAAGATGCCCTGCGCGGTCTCCGGGCGCAGATACGCGACGGAGCCGCTGTCCTGCGTCGGGCCCAGGTGCGTGGAGAGGAGGCCCGAGAACTGCTTGGGCTCCGTGAACTGGCCCTTGGTGCCGCAGTTGGGGCAGTTGATGTCGGCGAGGCTCTCGGGGGCGCGGCCCTTCTTCTCCTCGTACGCCTCCTCCAGGTGGTCCGCGCGGAAGCGCTTGTGGCAGGAGGTGCACTCGGTGAGCGGGTCGGTGAAGGTGGCGACGTGCCCGGACGCCTGCCAGACCTCGGTGGCCAGGATCACCGACGAGTCGATACCGACGACGTCCTCGCGCGAGGTGACCATGTAGCGCCACCACTGGCGCTTGAGGTTCTCCTTCAGCTCCACGCCCAGCGGTCCGTAGTCCCAGGCGGCCCGCTGGCCGCCGTAGATCTCACTGCAGGGGAAAACGAAGCCACGGCGCTTGCTCAGGCTGACGATGGTGTCGATCTTGTCGGCGGCCACGGTGCTCTCTTCATTGCGACGGCGGTGAGCGCGCTGGATACGCGCTCCGGGAGCGAATGGTTCAGGTTACCGGCGGCCGTACCCCCCGGATCAAATCGGTTCCCGGACCAGGGGCCACAAGCCCCTTGCTTGTAAGGGTCACCTCACCCTTGTTGACAATCGTTTCCATTTTTGTTGAAAATGAGTGTCATGAACGTACGACGCCTCATACCCACCGCCGCCGTCGCCTCCGCCACGGTCCTCGGCCTGGCCGCTCTCACCGCCTGCGGCACCGGCACCGGCAAGAACAGCGACGGCAAGCTCGACGTAGTGGCGTCGTTCTACCCGATGGCCTTCCTCGCCGAGCAGATCGGCGGCAAGCACGTCGCCGTCACCAACCTCACCGAGCCCGGCCAGGAGCCGCACGACCTCGACGTCAGCGCCAAGCAGCGCGCCCAGCTCGAGGAGTCCGACGTCGCCCTCTACCTCAAGGGCCTGCAGCCCGCCGTGGACGACGCGATCAGCCAGTCCGGCATCAAGACCAAGGTCGACGCCGCATCCCTGACCGGCCTGGAGAAGCACGGCAACGAGGTCGGCGGGCACGACGGCCACGACCACGGCGACGACGACCACGGGCACGACCACGGCGGCGAGGACCCGCACATCTGGCTCGACCCGGTGAAGTACGCCGAGGTCGCCGAGGGCGTCGGCAAGGCCATGGAGAAGGCGGACCCGGACCACGCGGCCACGTACAAGAAGAACACCGCGGAGCTGGTGAAGAAGCTGGGCGGCCTGGACAAGCAGTTCAAGGACGGGCTCGGCAAGACCAACTCGAAGGTCTTCATCACCACCCACGCCGCCTTCGGCTACCTCGCCGAGCGCTACGGCCTCACCGAGGAGGCCATCAACGGCCTGGACCCGGAGAGCGAGCCCAGCGCCAACCGCGTCAAGCAGCTCCAGACGATGGCGAAGGAGGACGGGGTCAGCACCGTCTTCTACGAGACCCTCGTCAGCAGCAAGACCGCCGAGACCCTCGCGAAGGACGCCGGCCTGAAGACCGATGTACTCGACCCGATCGAGGGCATCACCGACAAGTCCAAGGGCGACGACTACTTCCAGGTGATGGAGTCCAACCTCAAGGCACTCCAGAAGGCCCTGAACACCAAGTGACCACCACCAGCAGCATGGAGGGCGCATCCGTCATGGGCGAGTCAGCCGTATCCGGCGAGTCAGTCACGGGGGAACCCGTCATAGCCCTGCGCAAGGTGACGGCGGAGCTCGGCTCGCGCCCCGTGCTGCGCGGCATCGACCTCACCGTGCACCGCGGTGAGGTCGTCGCGCTGCTCGGGGCCAACGGCTCGGGCAAGTCGACCGCCGTGCGCAGCGTCATCGGCCAAGTCCCGGTCAGCGGCGGCGAGATCGAGATCTTCGGCACCCCGCGGCGCCGCTTCCGCGACTGGGCCCGGGTCGGCTACGTCCCGCAGCGCACCACCGCCGCGGGCGGCGTGCCCGCGACCGTGCGCGAGGTCGTCTCCTCCGGGCGGCTCTCGCGCGCCCGGTTCGGCGTCCTGCGCAAGGCCGACCGGGACGCGGTGACGCGCGCCCTGGAGCTCGTCGGCATGGCCGACCGCGCCAAGGACTCCGTGAACGCCCTCTCCGGCGGCCAGCACCAGCGCGTCCTGATCGCCCGCGCGCTCGCCGCCGAACCCGAACTGCTGATCATGGACGAGCCGATGGCGGGCGTCGACCTGGCCAGCCAGGAGGTCCTCGCCGCGACCCTGCGCGAGCAGGTCGCCGCCGGGGCCACGGTCCTGCTCGTGCTGCACGAACTCGGCCCGCTGGAGCCGCTGATCGACCGGGCCGTCGTCCTGCGCGACGGCTGCGTCCTGCACGACGGGCCGCCGCCGAAGGCCGTCGGCCAGCACGCCCTGCCCGGCCACGACCACGTCCACCCGCACGCAGCGGCCGACGCCGAACCGATCCGCACGGGATTGCTGAGCTGACATGGAAATCCTCAACTACGCCTTCATGCAGCGGGCGTTGCTCGCCGCCGTGCTCGTCGGCATCACCGCGCCCGCCGTCGGGATCTACCTCGTCCAGCGCCGCCAGGCCCTCATGGGCGACGGCATCGGCCACGTCGCGATGACCGGTGTCGGCCTCGGCTTCCTGCTCTCCACCTCGCCGGTGTGGATGGCCACGGCCGTCGCCATCGTCGGCGCCGTGATCATGGAGCTGATCCGCTGGTACGGGAAGACGCGCGGCGACATCGCGCTCGCGATGCTCTTCTACGGGGGCATGGCGGGCGGCGTGATGTTCATCAACCTCGCGCCGGGCGGCTCGAACGCGAATCTCCAGTCGTATCTCTTCGGCTCGCTCTCGACGGTCTCCGAGGAGGACGTCACGGCGATCTGTCTGCTCGCGGCCTTCGTGGTCCTCGTCACGGTCGGCCTGCGCCGCCAGCTCTTCGCGGTCAGCCAGGACGAGGAGTTCGCGCGCGTCACGGGCCTGCCGGTGCGCGCCCTGAACCTGCTGACGGCCGTCACCGCGGCGGTCACCGTCACCGTCGCCATGCGCGTCGTGGGCCTGCTCCTGGTCTCCGCCCTGATGGTGGTGCCGGTGGCCGCGGCCCAGCAGCTGACCCGCAGCTTCAAGGCGACGTTCGTGATCGCGGTGGCCATCGGCATCGCCACGACGCTCGGCGGCACCGTCACCTCGTACTACCAGGACGTGCCGCCCGGAGCGACGATCGTGCTCCTGACGATCGCGGTCTTCATCGCCCTCACGCTGCTCGCCGCCCCGCTCGCGCGACGCCGGGCGCGGGCCGCGGCCCTCGTGCCCGACGATCCGGCGGAGTGCACCATTCCGGCGCAGTCCGCCGCCCAGGTCCCGGCCCAGTCCTCCGCCAGGGTCTGACGCTCACGTCTGACCACCACCGGGGCGTGCCTGGCACAATGGCCGTCGGCAACAGACATGAGCACCGTGAGGAGGAACCCGTGGCAGCCCCGGTTCGAGGCAGGTCGACCCGCCAGCGCGCGGCCGTGGCGGCTGCGCTGGACGCCGTGGACGAGTTCCGCAGCGCCCAGGAACTGCACGACATGCTCAAGCACCAGGGCGACTCCGTCGGTCTGACCACGGTCTACCGCACGCTCCAGTCGCTCGCCGACGCCGGCGAGGTCGACGCGCTGCGCACCAGCGAGGGCGAGACCGTCTACCGCCGCTGCTCGACCGGTGAGCACCACCACCACCTGGTGTGCCGGGTGTGCGGCAAGGCCGTGGAGGTCGAGGGCCCCGCGGTCGAGAAGTGGGCCGAGGCGATCGCCGCCGAGCACGGGTATGTGAACGTGGCGCACACGGTGGAGATCTTCGGGACGTGCGCGGACTGCGCGAAGTAGCGAGCCGTACGAGCCACGAGAGGGGCCCGCACCGTCTGCGCGACGGTGCGGGCCCCTCTCCCGTATGCGGGACTTCTCCCGTACGCGGGACTCAGTCCTTCTTGACCTGCAGCTCGTTCGGGATCGCGCCGCCGAAGCGGCGGTCGCGGGAGGCGAACTCCAGGCAGGCCCGCCACAGGTCGCGCCGGTCGAAGTCCGGCCACAGCACATCCTGGAAGACCATCTCGGCGTAAGCGCTCTGCCAGAGAAGGTAGTTGGAGGTGCGCTGCTCGCCGCTGGGCCGCAGGAAGAGGTCCACGTCCGGCATGTCCGGGTAGTACAGGTACTTCGCGAAGGTCTTCTCGTTCACCTTCGACGGGTCGAGGCGGCCCGCCTTCACGTCCGCGGCGAGGGCCTGCGCGGCGTCGGCGATCTCGGCCCGCCCGCCGTAGTTCATGCAGAAGTACAGGGTCAGCTTGTCGTTGCCCTTGGTCTGCTCCTGGGAGATCTCCAGCTCCCGGGCGACCGACTTCCACAGCTTGGGCATCCGGCCCACCCAGCGCACCCGCACGCCCAAATCGTCCAGCTGGTCACGGGTCTTGCGGATGAAGTCGCGGTTGAAGTTCATGAGGAACTTCACCTCGTCCGGGGAGCGCTTCCAGTTCTCGGTGGAGAAGGCGTACAGGGAGATCGCGCCCACGCCCATCTCGATGCCGCCCTGCAGCACGTCGAGGACCCGCTCGGCGCCGACCTTGTGCCCCTCGGTGCGGGGCAGCCCCCGCTCCTTCGCCCACCGCCCGTTCCCGTCCATGACGATGGCGACGTGCTTGGGCACCAGCTCGCCGGGGATCTTCGGCGGCCGCGCGCCCGAGGGGTGCAGTTCGGGGGCCTTGTACTCACGGCGGGACCGTCCGAGGATGCCGCGTCGTGCCATGGGGGGCTCTCCAGTGTGTGGGGTCAGGTCTTTTCTACGTACCGTAGCGAGCGCAGTCCGCGCTCCAAGTGCCAGTGCAGATAGGCCGATACGAGGCCGCTGCCCTCGCGGGCGTGGCGTGCCTCACAGGCGTCGGCCGTCGCCCAGTCACCGGTCAGCAGCGCCGCGAGGTGCGCGAGGGCCTCCGCCGACGGTACGACACTTCCGGGCACCCGGCAGTCACCGCATATCGATCCGCCCGCCCCGACGGAGAAGAACCGGTTGGGGCCCGGCAGACCGCACTTGGCGCAGTCGCTGAAGCTGGGCGCGTAACCGTTCACGGCGAGGGAGCGGAGCAGGAAGGCGTCGAGGACGAGGTGCGGCTCGTGCTCGCCGCGCGAGAGGGTGCGCAGCCCGCCGACGAGGAGCAGATACTGCTGCACGGCCGGCTCACCTTCATGGTCGGTGAACCGCTCCGCCGTCTCCAGCATGGCCGTACCGGCGGTGTAGCGGGCGTAGTCGGTGACGATCCCGCCACCGTACGGAGCGATGGTCTCACTCTGTGTGCACAACGGGAGCCCGCGCCCGATGAGTTCACTTCCCCGCGCGAAGAACTGCACGTCGACGTGGGAGAAGGGTTCGAGGCGGGCCCCGAACTTGGACTTGGTGCGCCGCACGCCCCGGGCCACGGCCCGTACCCGCCCATGGCCGCGCGTGAGGAGCGTGATGATGCGGTCGGCCTCGCCCAGCTTCTGGGTGCGCAGCACGATGCCGTCATCACGGAACAGACTCATGGGGTCATTCTCGCGTACGGCGTGGGCGGGTGCGGTCGGGGTGGCCGCCCCACCCTTCGGGCGCGCGGGTTTCACCTCGCCCTACCCGCCGGGCCGGTAGCGCACGAGGGCCATCACCACCCGCCCCGGAGGCCCCTGTGAGTGCCCAGCCCGATGGCCCGTACGGGCCGCTGATCCCGATGCCCGAGCCGACGCCCGACGCACTGCGTGCCGCGGTCGCACGGATCGCGCCCAGCCGGGTCCCCGCGCTCACCCAGCACCTGTTCGAGGCGACGACGAACGCCCAGCAGACGCAGAGTCTCGCCCCCCTGCGCGCGTTCATCCACTCGTGGGCCGTCTTCGTCGCGATCGAGCGGCACCCGCAGCGCGCGGCCCGGCTGCGCGAGCTGGAGCGGCTCGTGGACGCCGGGAACGAGGACCCGACGGACGCGATCGCGGAGATCCGGCACATCCGGGACGCGGCGGAAGCGGAGACCGGCCTGTGAGCGACTGATGCTGGGACTGGAACCCGAGCGAGGAGCGAGTTCGACTTTCTCGGCGGACGCGGCTTCATCAGCTTCCTGCCCGTACCCCGTCACGAGTGCGTCTACGTCTGCAACATCACCTGGTACGGCTGAACCGTCAAGGCACCTCCCCCCGGCTCCTCGCGTTCGCGTACGCCGTCGCCGCGCGCAGCCGCTCGGACGTGGTCGCCGTGCGCAGCGCGCCCGGGACGCAGTCCCACTCCTTCCCGCCCCCGTACGGGCGGAGCTGGACGTACGGGCCCTCGTGCCCCATCACCCGGCCCACCTGGCCGGTGCTGGTGTCCACGGCGTACGAGCCGATGGGGAGCCTCGTCATGGGTGAGCCCCCAGCGCCTTGGTGAGCCGTTCCGCCGCTCCCAGGTCGCAGCGGCCGAGCTCCACGAGGGGGCGGGGCGCCTCTCGTGCCAGCGAGACGGGGTCAATACCCAGTGAGGGCAACGTAATTCCGGCCCTTGTCAGGGCAGTTCGCAATTCCTTCACGACGTCCTCCACCGCTTGTGCCTGCTCGTCCGACACGTGGCTCCCCTTTCCCGTCGGGTTTCACTCTTCGTGTCACTACGGTGACGGTTTTCGCGTACGGTCGGGAGAGGGCTGGACTCTACAACTGCGGGGCTGTGGAGGTGGGTTGGCCATGGCCAACGGTTCGAGGCAGGCGGCTTGGGAGTTCTTCGGGCTGGAGTTGAAGCGGCGCCGGGAGGATGCCGGGCTCAGCCAGTCGGCACTGGGAGTGCGGGTTTTCGTATCCGGCGGATACATCGGCCAATTCGAACAGGCCATTCGCAAGCCGCAGTTGGACGTGGCTCAGCGAATTGATGCGGCACTACAAACCGATGGCTTTTTCGAGCGGATGTGCCGGAAGCTGATCGATGACACGCGGTATGCGGATTACTTTGCTGCGGTCGTGGAGCTGGAGGCGTTGGCTACGCGGATCTGTGAGTTCGCACCGACGGTGATCCCCGGACTCTTGCAGATCGCCGCATACGCACGAGCGGTGACCGTCGCGGCCAACCCGTTCGTCACGGACGAGTACGTCGAGGAGAAGGTGTCCGGCCGACTGGAACGGGCCCAGATCCTCAAGGACGCTACAAGGCCCGAGTATTGGGTGGTGCTGCATGAGAACGTGCTGCGCACTCCGGTGGGCGGACCGGCCGTCATGGCCGAGCAGCTGGGTCACATCGCCGCGCTGATGCGTGCGCGGCATGTGTGGGTGGCGGTGCTGCCTTGCGGCGTGGGGGCATACGCCTCCATGGGCGGAGACCTGAGGCTCATGGACTTCGAGGATGCGCCGCCAACCGCCTATACAGAGACCTCGTTTTCGGGAACCCTCATCGACGAACCGGCGGTGGTGGCACGAGCACAGCGAGCTTACGATCTGCTCAGGGGCGCCGCGTTGTCGCCGGAGGCGTCCCTCGCCCTGATCGAGTCGGCGGCTGAGGACTTCAGACGATGCGCGAGTACGACCTGAGCAACGCCTGCTGGCGCAAGAGCAGCTACAGCAACGGCGAGGGCGGCAACTGCGTCGAGGTAGCCGACAACGTCCCCGGCCTCGTCCCCGTCCGCGACAGCAAGGCCCCGGAAGGCCCCGCCCTCCTCATCGGCGCCGCCGCCTGGCAGGTCTTCGTCGACGCGCTGGCCTAGGCGGCGGGGGGTTAGCCCTACCTGGACCGGGCGGTCAGCAGGATCGCCCCGCGTACCCGCGCCCGGAAATGCTGGGACCGGCAGACCGGCACAGGCCGGTGGTTTCCCAGCGTCTCCCCAGGAGTTGGCTCGTGCGCGCACAGGTATGGCAGAGGTCTCGTTCCGTGTCGGCAGCGGTGGCCGTGGCCGTGGGTGCCATCACGGTGGGCGCCCTCGCGCCTGCCGCGGCGGCCTCCCCCTCCCCCCGGCACGACACCGTCCAGCGCGGCCTCGACGCACTCGTGCGGGGCGACGACGGCGTGCCCGGCGCGCTGGCGAGCGTGCGGGGAAAGCACGGCCCCACCCGTACCTACACCGCGGGCGTCGGCGACCTGGCCACCGGGGCGGAGGTGCCCCGGGACGGCCGGGTGCGGATCGGGAGCAACACCAAGACCTTCACGGCGGTGGCCGTGCTGCAGCTCGTCGCGGAGGGGAGGATCCGCCTCGACGAACACATCGACACCTACCTGCCGGGCCTCGTGCGCGGGGACGGGATCGACGGGCGCCGCATCACCGTACGGGAGATCCTGCAGCAGACCAGCGGGCTGCCCGACTACACCAAGGCCGACCTGCAGCCGCAGCGCTACGAGCCGCGCGAGCTGCTCGGCATCGCGCTGCGGTACAAGTCGGAGTTCGACCCGGGGTCCAAGTGGGCCTACAGCAACACCAATTACGTGCTGGCCGGGCTCCTCGTCGAGAAGGTCACCCACCGGTCCCTCGCCGGGGAGATCGACCGGCGCGTCATCCAGCGCATAGGGCTGCGCCACACCTACTTCCCCGCCCCCGGTGACGCGACGATCCGGGGCCCGCACCCCAAGGGCTACTACCGGGAGGCGGCGGGCGCGCCCTTGCGGGACATCACGGAGATGGACCCCTCCTGGGCCTGGGCGGCGGGTCAGCTCGTCTCCACCAACTCCGACCTCAACCGGTTCTTCGGCGCGCTCATGGACGGTGAACTCCTCCCGAAGGCCCAGCTGGACCAGATGCGCAGGACCGTGCCCGCCGGAGCCCCCTTCGCGGACGGCGCCCGCTACGGCCTCGGGCTCGTGCGCACGCCGCTGTCGTGCGGCGGGGTCTACTGGGGCCACGGCGGCAGCTTCCCGGGGTACGAGACGCGGGGCGGCGTCACGGGCGACGGCCGGGCGGCCGACGTGGCGGTGACGATGCAGCCGGCAGACAAGGCGACCATGCCGCGAGTGGAGAGGCTGGTGGACCAGGCGCTGTGCCGCTGACCACTCAAACCGGCTGCTCCTACTGCCGGTTGATCGCGCGAGTGATGCCCGCCGCGATCGTCGTCGCCAGCGTCCAGCCAGTCACGATCAGCGCGTACGAGAGCCACTGGTAGACGCCGTCGGGGGCGAAGCGCTCCTCCTGGCCGAAGCCGATGATCGGGAGCATCAGGTCCAGGGTGTAGAAGACCGGGTTGAAGTCGGGGGCCTCGTCGGCCTTCAGGGGGCGGGGGTGGTGGAAGCCGTAGGCGAGAGACCCGGTCAGGAGCAGGGAGAGGAGCCAGATCGCGGCCCGCGCCGGGCGGAAGCCGTAGCCGACGGTGCCGTCCTGGACCTGGCCCCAGGTCTTCGCGTACCAGCGGAGCGTCCCGCGATGGCGGCGGAGTTTCGCCAGCTGGACCGTGCGGGCGGCCGCGTCGTCGCCGATGCGGCGGTAGGCGGCGGTGAGCTGCTCGTACTCGTACGGGACGTAGCCGTCCATGTCCCGCTCCAGGACTTCGAGGCGGCGCTCGGCGGGCTCGTGGGGGTCGAGGGTCGCGTAGGTCAGGCCGTCGAGGCGGACCACCTGCGGCCAGGTCTCCGGGGAGATGTGCAGCAGGTTGACCTGGGCGCGGCGCAGGGTGACACGGCCCTCGATGGGCGCGGCCTCGCGGAACCAGAGCTCTCCCGCGGAGACGCTGCTGGCGCGCAGGGCCATGCCGCCGGGGTTGGCGAGGCGGGCGTAGGCGAAGTTGAGCTGGCCGGGGATGCGGGCGCCGCGCAGGTTGACGCGGCCGTGGGCGGTGAGGCGCATGGCATGCAGGTCGGTGCCGCCGCTGAGGTTGGAGGCGTGCAGGGCGGTTCCGCCGGGGTTGCTGAGGACCGCGTAGTCGAAGGTGATGTTCCCGGCGACGACGGCGCCCGAGAGGCGGACCAGTCCGTGGGCGATGAGGCCGCCGTCGGCCTGGAGGTCGTCGTCGATGGTGGCACGGTTGAGGGCGAGGACGGGTTCGGAGAGGGGGACGTGGGCCTCGCCGAGCCGGGCGCCGTCGATGAAGAGCGCCCCGGCGATACGGGCGCCGCCGAGCCGGACGGGGCCGCGGACCCGGCAGCCGGTCATCCGCAGCGAGCCGTCGACGCGCAGCCCGGCCCCGTACAGGCCGGGCAGCACGGACCGGCCCAGGTTCAGCTGCCTCAACTGTGCGCCGTACAGGTCGAGTTTGTCGTCGAAGTAGCAGGACCAGAGGTGCATGGGCGCGTCGATCTCCGCGTACTGGAGGTCGAGCTTGCCGCTGATCCGGGCACCGGCAATTCTCAGTACGGGCGTCTCACCGGTCTGCCGGGGCTCTTCGATGAGCAGGGCCCGCAGCACTTCGGCCCGCACGGTCCGCTCGTCCCCCCACCCCTCCCCACCGTCCGCGGGCTCCCGATGCCGCTCCCGGAAATCGACGGTGCGCCCCACGGGAAACGCCTCCCACACCCGCAGCTCGGCCTCCGACAGCTGGCTCAGCTCCATCTCGGCCCCCCGTGCCCATGCCCCAGTACGGAAGGTACTCCTGGATCAAGTCATCAGTGAGTCGCCGAGGACAACACCCCCGACACCGCTTCTCTCACTGCCGGTTGATCGCCCGGGTGATCCCCGCCGCGATGGTCGTCGCCAGCGTCCAGCCCGTGACGATCAGCGCGTACGAGAGCCACTGGTAGGCGCCCTTCGGGGCGAATGCCTCCTCCTGGCCGAAGCTGATGATCGGGAGGAGCAGGTCGAGGGTGTAGAAGACCGGGTTGAAGTCGGGGGCCTCGCCTGCCTTCAGGGGGTGGGGGTGGTGGAGACCGTAGGCGAGGGAGCCCGTCAGGAAGAGGGAGAGGAGCCAGATCGCGGCTCTCGTGGGTCGGAAGCCGTAGCCGACCGTGGCGTCCTGGAGGTAGCCCCAGGGGCGGGCGTAGCGGGGCAGCGTGGAGCGGTGGCGGCGGAGTTTGGCCAGTTGGACGGTGCGGGCGGAGGCGTCGTCGCCCATGCGCCGGTACGCGGCGGTGAGCTGCTCGTACGCGAAGGAGACATAGCCGTCCGTGTCGCGGGACAGGACCTCCAGGCGGCGTTCCGCGGGCTCGTGCGGGCCGAGCCGGGTGTAGGTCAGTCCGTCGAGGCGGACCTCGTCGGGCCACGTCTCGGGGGCTATGTGGAGGTACTCGAGCTGGCCGCTGCGCAGGGTGACGGTCCCCTGGATGGGCCGGGCACCGTCGAGGTAGAGGGCGCTCGCGGCGAGGCCGCTGACGCGCAGGGCCGTGCCGCCCGGGTTGGCGAGGCGGGCGGCCTCCAGGTTCAGCCGGCCGGTGAGGCGGGCACCGAGGAAGTTGAGGCGGCCGTGCGCCGTGAGCCGCATCGCGTTGAAGTCCGTCCCCGCGCTGAGGTTGGAGGCGTGCAGGGCCGTCCCGCCCGGGTTGCTGAGGACCGCGTCGTCGAACGTGATGTTCCCGGCGACGACCGCGCCCGAGAGGCGGACCAGGCCGTGGGCGGTGAAGCCCTCGTCGGCCCGGAGGTCGTCGTCGATCGTCGCGCGGTTGAGGGCGAGGACCGGCTCGTCGAGCGGACTGTCCGGGGCGCCGAGGTGCGCGGACTCGAAGAAGAGCGCCCCGGTGATCCGGGCGCCGCCGAGCCGGATGGGGCCCGGGGTGACGCGGCAGCCCGACATGCGGACCGAGCCGTCCACGCGCAGCGCGATCGCGTTCACGCCGGGCAGGACGGAGTAGCCCAGGTTCAGCTGGCGCAACTGCGCCCCGTACAGGTTCAGTTCCTCGTCGAAGTAGCAGGACCACAGGTGGATCGGGCCCGCGACCTCCGCGTACTGGAGGTCCAGCTTTCCGGTGATGCGGGCGCCCCTGACGTGGAGGTAGGGGATCTCGCCCGCCGCGCGGGGGCCGTCCAGGAGGAGGGTGCGGAGGACCTCCGCGCGCACCGTGCGCTCAGGGCCCCAGTTCGCGCCGTCGTCGGCCGGTTCCCTGCGGCGCTCCCGGAAGTCGACGGTCCGCCCGGACGGGTACGCCTCCCACACGCGCCGCTCGGCCTCCGTCAGCTCACTCACGTCCACCCGCACCACTGACTCCCTTTTGCAGTAGATGATTTCGGAAAGTATCTTCGCGGCGTCACCCCCACCACCCGCCGGAACGCCGCCACGAACGAGCTCGCCGACGCGTAGCCGACCCGGGCCGCGACCGCCTCCGTCGTGCGGCCCGCCGCCAGGTGCGGCATCGCCGCGCGCATCCGCAGCCGCTCGCGCCACTGGCCGAAGGCCATGCCCGTCTCGGCGCGGAAGAGGCGGGCCAGGGTGCGGGCGCTGGTGTCCGTCCACTCGCCCCAGTCCGTCAACGTGCGTGTGTCCGCGGGGTGTTCGGACAGGGCCCGCGCCACCTTCCGCGCCCGTGGGTCCGTCGGTTCGGTCAGGGTGATGCTCCGTAGCTCCGGTACGGGTTCCAGGGCGTCCAGGAGGACGGCTTCCGCCCGGGATCGTGCGGGCGGGGTGAGGTCGGGGCGCGAGAGGTGGTCGATGAGGGCGCTCAGGAGCGGGCCCACGGCCAGGACGGTGGGTTCGGTCCAGGCGCCGGGGCAGTGGGCCGGATCCACGTACGGGCTGCGCAGCGCCGCCGAACCGGTCGGGCCCGCCGCCGTGGTGTGGGGCAGGCCCGCGGGGATCCAGAGGGCGAGGGAGGGCGGGAGCAGCCAGCTGCCGCGGTCCGTGCCGACGCGCAGCAACCCCTCGGTGGACCAGGCCAGTTGATGGAAGGGGTGCCAGTGGCGGGCGAACACCGTGCCGCGCCGGAGCGGGAAGTCTCCGACGAAGACCGCGCCCAAGGAGTCGTGTCCGGTTGGCGACATGAGTTGGCAGCGTAGCCCGTGGTGGACACGAGGACGTTCCTCCTAGCGTCGTGCGCATGCCGATGAACCGAGTGCATCGCAAGCTGTGCAGCTCCGAGGAGTGGGCCCAGGCCGTCGAGGAACGGCTGCTGCCGTGGGCCCTGGAGAAGGTGGAGTTGGGGGACGATCTGCTGGAGGTCGGGCCGGGGTACGGGGCCAACCTGCGTGTTCTCGTGCGGCGGGTGGCGCGCATGACCGCCGTTGAGATTGATGAGAAGACCGCCGCCCTGCTCGCCGGGCAGTGGGGCGAACAGGCGCGCATCCTGCACGCGGACGCCTCTCGACTACCGCTTGAGGACGCGGTGTTCACGTCCGTCGTGTGCTTCACGATGTTGCATCATGTGCCCACCACCGCGCTCCAGGACCGGATCTTCGCCGAGGCGTTCCGCGTGCTGCGGCCCGGCGGAGTCTTCGCGGGCAGCGACAGCCTGTCGAGCCCGCGCTTCCGGATCCTGCACTTCCTGGACACCATGAACGTCGTGGATCCGGACGGGCTCCCGGACCGGCTGGAGGCCGTCGGCTTCACGGACGTCGTGGTGGACCTGCACCCCGAGGTCCGTGGCTTCCGCTTCCGTGCGCGCAAGCCGTGAGGGCAGTCCCCGTGGGAGCGGGGGCGGGAGCGGGAGCGGCGAGGGGTCAGATCGCGCCAATTCCGGTTGTGGGCCGGGCCGATCGCGGGCGGAGTCGAGGGGTGAGCGGGGAGTACGGGGAAAGAGTTGAGCGCTTCTCGGCCCAATGCGGACCATCTGTCGCATACCCCGCCCACTTGGCCGAACCGTGCATGTACGGGGTACGTGCAGCGGGCATGGAGTGGGAAGCGGAGCGCCCATCCGTATAGCTCCGCACAGCGACACCGTCCGTACAGCTCCGCACAGCAACGCCATCCGTATAGCTCCGTACAGCTCGGAGGCCCTCATGGCCGAAGCCATTCCCTTCCCGCAGGACCGCACCTGCCCCTACCACCCGCCCGCCGACTACCGCGCCCCCGCCCAGCAGGGCCCCGTCCACCGCGTGACCCTCTACGACGGGCACGAGGCGTGGCTGGTCACCGGGCACGCCGAGGCGCAGGCGCTGCTGACCGACGCCCGGCTCTCCAGCGACCGGCAGCGCAATGACTTCCCCGTCGTCGCGCCCCGCTTCGACCAGTCCCGTACCCGGCCGACGCCGCTGCTCGGCGTGGACGACCCGGAGCACAACCGGCAGCGGCGCATGCTGATCCCGGCGTTCGGGGTGAAGCGGATCGCCGCCCTGCGGCCCCGGATCCAGCTCATCGTGGACGGGCTGCTCGACGACGTCCTGGAGAAGGGCCCGCCGTCCGAGCTGGTCGCGGACTTCGCGCTGCCGGTGCCGTCCATGGTGATCTGCGAGCTGCTCGGCGTCCCGTACGCGGACCACGAGTTCTTCGAGTCCGCCTCGCGCCGGCTGCTGCGGGGCCGCACGGCGGCGGAGGCGGAGGTCGGACGCGACCAACTCCTCGACTACCTGCGGGATTTGATCGGGAAGAAGGAGCGTGGGGCGGCGGAGGGCGCGGGTGAGGGGATCCTCGACCAGCTGATCCACGGCCAGCTGCGGGAGGGCGACCTCGAACGCGAGGACCTGACGTGGATGGCGCTCGTACTGCTGGTCGCCGGACACGAGACGACCGCCAACATGATCTCGCTCGGCACCTTCACGCTCCTCGAACACCCGGACCAGCTGGCCGCGTTGCGGGCGGACCCGGAGCTGCTGCCGGGGGCCGTGGAGGAGCTGCTGCGCTTCCTGTCGATCGCCGAGGGGCTGCAGCGGGTCGCCGCCGAGGACATCGAGGTGGGCGGCGTGACCATCCGGGCCGGCGAGGGCGTCATGTTCGCCACGTCCACCATCAACCGGGACGACGCGCGGTATCCGGACCCGGACCACCTGGACGTGGCGCGGTCCGCCCGCCACCACGTCGCGTTCGGCTTCGGCGTGCACCAGTGCCTGGGGCAGAACCTGGCGCGGGTGGAGCTGGAGATCGCGCTGCGGACGCTCTTCGAGCGGATCCCGGATCTGCGGCTCGCCGTTCCGGTTGCGCAGGTGCGGCACAAGCCGGGCGATACGTTGCAGGGGCTGGTGGAACTTCCCGTCGCCTGGGGTGAGTTGTGAGCGTGAGCAGTGACAGCAGTCGTAGCAGTCGCCGTATCGACATCGACAAGGACAAGTGCATCGGCGCCGGGCAGTGCGTGCTGACCTCGCCGGAGGTCTTCACACAGGACGACGACGGGTTCAGCGAGCTGCTGCCCGGCTACGAGGAGAAGCTGTCGGGAGCCCTGGTGCGGGAGGCGGTGCGGGTCTGCCCCGTGCAGGCCATCTCGCTCGACGAGGGTCCGTAACCCCTGAAGGGCCTCGGTGTCAGCCCAGTTCCTCCGCGAACAGGGCTGCCACCCGGCCCCAGGAGTCCTCGGCCGCCGCCTTCGCGTACGCCGGGCGGCCGGGGACGAAGAACGCGTGCTGCGCCCCCGGGTAGACGGTGATGTCGTGCCGGACCCCGGACGCGGTGAGCGCGGCGGCGGTCTCCTCCCGCTGTCCGGCGTCGATGACGTGGTCGAGCTCCGCGAAGAACAGCCGTACACGGGTGTCGTGCCCCGCGATCGCGTACGTGGCGGAGAGCAGCGCGTCGGGACGGCTGAGCGCCGTGCCGGGCTCGGTGAGCCAGCCCGGGTAGTAGATCGCGGCGGCCGCGAGCGGGAGGCGGCTGGCCGCGAAGTACGTGACGTGCCCGCCGAGGCTGAAGCCGAGCATGCCCGCCTTGTCGGCGTGCGCGCCCGCGTGCGTGGCCGCGTGGGCGAGGGCGGCGCGCAGGTCCGACTCGACGCCGTCGCGGGTGAGTTGGGACACCAGCTCGAAGGCGCGGGTGCGGTTCTCGTCGCTCTCCGCGAAGCCGTTGCCGGTGTCCTGGCCCGCGCGGTGGTAGAGGTCCGGCGCGACCGCGACGTAGCCGAGTGCGGCGACGTCGCGGGTGAGGGCGCGGACCTGGTCGGTCAGGCCCCAGAGTTCGGCGCCGATGAGGATGGCGGGGCGGGGGGTGGTGCCGGGGTGGTCGATGGGGCGGGCGACATAGGCGGCCATGGGGGCCGAGGAGTCCGACCTCGGTATGTGGACCTGATCGGCCGTCACTTCATATGTCTCGTACGTCTCGCCCGTCTCGTACGTCACGCTGTGTTCCCCCCGGACTCACACTTCGCTGGTTCCGGCTCGACTCTGTCACGAACTCCTGTTCAGTGTCAGGAGAATCCCGCAGGTCACGGCGGCCAGTGCGGAGAGCAGGGCGAGCAGGGCGGGTGGGGTGAGGGGGCCGCCGGAGTGGGTGAGGAGGGTGAAGGCGTACGGGGTGAGCATGCCGGTGTAGGCGGCGGTCCAGAAGTGGGCGGTGCGGCGGGCGAGTTGGCGGGGCGGGGCGAGGGCGGTCGTCTCGGTGAGGCCGTAGGTGAGGGCGAATCCGTAGCCGGCGCCGAGTGCGGCTGCGGACGCGAGCGTTGCTCCCTTCTGCTCCGCGGCAACCGAGAGCGCGGCCGCGGCCAGGGCCACCGTCATGGTGAGGAGGGCGGCCACCGCGGTGGCCAGGCGGTGGGTTTTCGCCAGGCGGCGGGCCAGGGGCTGGACGAGGAGGCCCGTGCCGGGGACCACGGCCGAGGCCACTCCTGCGTAGATCACGTTGCCGTGGACCAGGGCGGGGAGGGTGACGAATCCCGTGGCGGGGGCGGCGAAGACCCAGGGGGCCAGCGGGATTACGGTGCGGCCGAACTTGTGGGTGACTTGATGTTTCTGGTTCGTCGCACCCGCCGTCGTGGGCTGTGCCCACCCGTTCCGCCGTGCGGAACGCCTGCCCACAGCGGTAGCGGCAGGCTCAGCCGTCGTGCGGCTGCCGGCCGCAGCAGGGGCGGCTGGGCCCATCGTTTCCGGGCAAGCCCACGCCGCCAGGCCCGCTGCCGCGGCCAGGAGTACGTGGGGCACGTACGCCGTCACCATCGGGTGCGGGGACCACTGGGCTATGAGGGCCGCCGCCAGGCCCCCCGTGGCGAAGCCCGCCGAGACGTAGAGGCCCGAGCGGCGGGAGGCCGTGGTGGTGGGAGTGGACGGGGACACGTACGGCGGGGAGGAGAGCTCCTTGATCCAGGCGCTGCCCGCCGCCAGGAGCGCGCCCGCGCTGACCCCCGTCAGGAAGCGGCCCGGCCAGAGCAGGAGCGTCGAGGCCGCGCCGCACATGAGGATGAGCGTCGACGCCAGGTTCAGGGCGAGGGCCGTGAGGGCCACGGGGCGGCGGCCGACGCGGTCGGCCAGCGGGCCGCCGACCAGGAGGCCCGGGATGAGGCCGACGACGTACAGGGCGAAGAGACCCGTCACCGCGGACTCGGAGAGGCCGAGCTCGGAGCGGTAGGCGCCCAGGAGCGCGGAGAACTGGTTGGCGCTCCAGCCCGAGGCCATCATGATCCATCCGGCGCGGATCCCGTGCCGGACGGGGACGGGAGGGGAGGGCGGGCCCTGTGCCGGGGCGGTGGCGGGCGTTCTCGTCGGGGTGGTGCTGGTCATGTGGGTAGTTGTACGGAGGCCGGCGTGCCCCGCGCCGCTCGCGTTCACGAATCGTGAAGGGCGTGCGGGTGGGGTGAGGCCGGCGCCGTACGCTGGAAGACATGGCGCTTGACCTGCGACTTCTGTCCTCCTTTCTGGCCGTCGTGGAGGAAGGACACTTCGGGCGGGCCGCGGCGCGGCTCTTCCTGTCGCCGCCCGCCGTCACCCAGCACGTGCGCCGTCTGGAGACCGACCTCGGTGCCGTGCTGCTCGACCGGAGCGCGAGCCCCGTCGTGCCGACCCCGGCGGGCGTGCGGCTGGCGGGGCACGCGCGCGTGCTGCTCGCCGCGTCGAACGCCGCCGTGGCGGACCTGGCCGACATGGCCGAGGGGGCATCGCACCGTCACGGCGGCCGGGGGCCGTCGCCGGAGCGGCCGCTGCGGGTGGGGATCATGGGGCACGGGTCGGCCGAGCTGACCCCGGCCGCGATCAACGCCTATCGGCGGGCGCGGCCCGACGTGCCGGTCGTCACCCGGCAGTTGGACTTCACCGAGCATGTCTCCGCGCTCGTCGAGGACCGTGTCGACGTCGCCTTCGTACGGCCCGACCCCGATGACGAGCGGATCGCCGTCGACGTCATGACGACGGAGCAGCGCATCGTGGCCGTGCCCGCCCGGTCCCCGCTCGCCGATGCCCGCAAGGGAGGGGCGACCGTCGCCGACATCGCCGAGCTGCCCTTCGTGCGGCTGCCCCGGCACACCCCGCGCACCTTCACCGACTACCTGTACTTCGACCAGGAGGCCCAGCGCCGCAGCACCGAGTACGCCGTCACGCCGCAGGAGGTCCTCACCGGCGTCGTGACGGGGCGGGCCGCGGGCTCGGGGCTGTGGTCCTTCGCCCGCTACTACGCATGGCCCGGCGCGACGTTCGTGCCCATCGTGGACGCCCCGTGGGAGAGCAGCTATCTCGCGGTGCGCGCGGGCGACGACAGCTCGGAAGTGCGGATCTTCCGGGCTCTCGCGGTGGCCCTGGCACGGGAGTTGGGGCCGCGCATCAACGACGGTCACCTTCTCTGACGTCCACCGTCAGGGCGCGCTCGTCGAGGACGATGTGCAGGCTGCGGCCGTCCGCCGTGATCCGGGTGCGGGCCTGGACGCCGTCCGGGAGGTCCGGGAGGACGGGGTGGACCCTGGCCTCCGCCCGGATCCGGTCGAGGAGTGTGCGGAGCGCGGGCGGGCCGGGGAGCATGCCCAGGTACCAGGCGGTGCCCGCCCCGTATGCGTGCCGGGTCACGGCGGGAAGACCGTCCAGCTCGCCCTCGAAGGCCATGACCGCCTCCGCTCCCTCCAGCCGGATCACCTCCGCCCAGCTCCCGTCGGGGCGCGGCGCGAACTCCTCCACGCACAGCCCGAGCACCTCCCGGAAGGGCGCCGGGTAGCCGCCGAGGTGGACGCGGTCGTGCTCGTCGACGATGCCGGAGAAGTACGACAGGACGAGGGTGCCGCCGTCGTGGACGTACCGGGTGAGGCGGGCGGCCGTCTCCTCGCTCACCGCGTAGAGGTGCGGGACGAGGAGGAGGCGGTAGCGGGTCAGGTCCGCGTCGGTGGGGACGATGTCGCAGGCCACCGACGCGTCGTACAGGGGCTTGTGGTGGGCGAGGGCCGCGTCCAGGTAGGAGAGGCGGGTGCTGGGGTGGGCGTCGAGTTCGAGGGCCCACCAGTTGGGCCAGTCGAGGAGGAGGGCGGCGTCGGCGGGGGCGGGGCGCGCGCCGAGGAGCTCCGGATACTTCCTCAACTCGCGCCCCAGTTCCGTGACTTCGCGGAAGGTGCGGGTGCCGGGGCCGCCGTGCGGGACCATCGCCGAGTGGAACTTCTCCGCTCCCCCGCGTGACTGGCGCCACTGGAAGAAGAGCGCCGCGTCCGCGCCGTGCGCGATGGCCTGCCAGGTGTCGTGGCGCATGCGCCCGGGTGGCTTGCGGCCGTTGTGGGGACGCCAGTTGACGGCGCCCGGGGCCTGCTCCAGGAGCAGCCAGGGCTGTCCGTCGCGCAGGCCGCGCATCACGTCGTACGAGAAGGCGGCGCGGTGCGCGGCGTCGGGGTCGTGCGGGTCGGGATACGAGTCGTAGGAGACGACGTCGAGTTCGCGGGCCCAGGTGAACAGGTCGAGGGTCTTGGCGACGGGCACGAAGTTGGTGGTGACGGGGGTGTCGGGGGTGAGGCGGGCGAGGACGGCGCGTTCGGCGCGGTAGCAGGCGAGGAGTTCGTCGGAGGAGAAGCGCTGGTAGTCGAGCTGCTGGGCGGGGTTGCGGAAGGAGGGGGCGGCGCGCGGAGTGTGGATCTCGTCCCAGGCCGCGTACCGCTGCGACCAGAAGTCCGTGGACCAGGCCGAGTTGAGGGCGTCGAGGGTGCCGTAGCGCTCGCGCAGCCAGGCGCGGAACGCCGCCGTGGAGACCTCGCAGTGGCAGTGGCGCGAGATGTGGCAGCCGTACTCGTTGTTGATGTGCCACAGGGCGAGGGCCGGATGGCCGGCGTAGTGGGTGGCGAGGCGTTCGACGAGGCGGACGGCGTGGGTGCGGTAGACCGGGCTGGAGGGGCACCAGTGCTGGCGGGAGCCGGGGTGCAGACGGGTGCCGTCGTCGAGGACGGGGAGCGTCTCGGGATGGCGGCGGGCCAGCCAGGGCGGCGGCGACGCGGTCATGGTGGCGAGGCACACCGCGATGCCCGCGTCCGCGAGGCTGTCCATGTGGGGGTCGAGCCAGCCGAAGTCATGGGCGCCGGGGGTGGGTTCGGAGGTGGCCCAGCCGAAGATGCCGAGCGTGACCAGGCTGACGCCCGCCGCCTTCATCAACTCGGCGTCCTCGGCGTGGACTTCGGGGGGCCACTGCTCGGGGTTGTAGTCGCCGCCGAAGCCGGGGGCGGGGAGACGGGTGTGGAGGAGGCGGAGCCGGGCAGGGGGAACAGAGGGCTGGGAGGGGCGCATACCGCACTCCCCTTCCCCCGCTCCCCGCGCCCCACGCGCCTCACCGCGTCCCACGACGTCCCCCGCGCATCCCGGCGTCTCCGGACGTCTCATCCCACGGCGCGTCCCAGCAGGTCACAGCGCCGGGAATCCCATGAGGTCCCTGGGACGGGCGCCGTTCAACCGCGGTCGGCGCCCTTCCGTGAATCTGTGTGAGCACCGCAGCCCGGCCGGTGGCAGCCGCCGCTCGGCCGGGGCGGGAAGAGCGGGAAGACCCGCGTCTCACCACACCCAAAGGGGGATCCCATGGACCAGGTCCGTGCCTGGAAGGACCCGTACTACCGGCGGCAGCTGGACGCAGCGGCGCAGCCGGCGCCGGAGAGCCCGGCCGGCGTCGTGTCGCTGAGCGACGACGAGCTCGGGGAGGTCGGAGGCGGCACCACCTGGGGCGCCGTCGTCACGGGCGGCGTCATCGCCGCCTCGCTGGCCCGGTGCTCGCCCGACGGAACCATGTGCGGCAGCTGCAAGTGGGGCTCCGCCGGCTGCTGCTGAGCACTCCGCCACCCATCACCTACCCACGGGAGAGACCGACATGGACGAGATCAGGGCCCTCAAGGACCCGTACTACCGCCGGGCCCAGGGCGAGACGGCCCCGGCGCACCCCTCCGGGGAGGTGGGGCTCACGCCCCTCTCCGAGGACGAGCTGGCCGCGGCCGCCGGGGCGGGCTCGCACGGCCTGGCCACCTTCGGCTGCTGCCACCAGCCGGGCACCGGCTGGACGTGGACCACGCCGTCCGTCAGCCCGACGGTCTCGGCGGGCTGCGTCATGACCGTCACCGTGTGCCACTAGGGCCTGTCCGGCGGATCAAGCCCTGACCGCACCGCACGAACACCGAACGAAGACGGGGGGCCGTCCGGCAGGGCCGGGCGGCCCCCATCGGATCAGACCCAGGGGGAGACACGATGAGCGAGCAGACGACGACGGCGGGCGACGTGGCCGTGGTCCCGTGGTGGCGGGCCGCGCCCCTCACCGAGCGGGCGTCCTGGACGCGCGCCGGAGACGACGACACCGGGTGGGGGCAGCGGGTCGCCGGAGGCGGGGACGCGGCCGAACGGCACGCCTTCTGGCGGGAGTTGTGGTGGGTGGACCAGCAGCCGGAGACCGTCGCCACGCGCGTGGCGGCCCTGGGCGTGGGCGAGGAGGAGTTCCGGGCGCTGCTCGACGAGCCGTCGGGCGCCCCCGTCGCGCCGGACGCCGACCGGCCCGCGTGGCTGCGCCGCATCGAGGCGGCCGCCCGCGACGACGCCGGGCGGGCGCACCCCGAGGCCGACCTGGGGCTGCTCGAACCCTTCCGGGCGGTGCTCGTCGACGCCCGGCACCGCTTGCGCCGGGACCTTGCCGCGCTGCCCGTACCCCCTCAACTGCGCGCGCTGGACGAGGTGTTGCTCGACACCATGCCGCTGCCGAGGCTGTGGGAGGCCGTGAGCCGGACCCTGGTGCTCGAACTGAACGTGGCCCGCCTCGAGGGGCGGCTCACCGGCGACACCCCCGAGGAGCGGTTCGCCGCCTTCGTGGAGCTGCTGCGCACCGACGAAGTACGGCAGGCGCTGTGGACGGAGTACCCGGTGCTGCTGCGGTACGTGACCGAGCTGTGCGAGCAATGGGTGGCGCGGGCCGGGGAGTTCGGGCGGCGGCTCGCGGGCGACTGGGGGCGGCTGCGGGACGCGGGGCTGCTGCCCGCGGAGCCGGGCGCGCTGACGGAGGTGTCCTTCGGGGCGGGGGACGTGCACCGGGACGGGCAGAGCGTGGCCCTGCTGCGCTTCGAGGACGCCCGGCTCGTGTACAAGCCGCGCTCGCTCCGCGCCGACCTCGCGTACAACGGCCTGCTCGACTGGTTCAACGCGCACGGGCCGCGGCACGCCCTGCGCACCGTGCGCGTCCTCGACCGGGGCGAGGGTGCCGACGGCTACGGCTGGGCCGAGTTCGTGGCGTCGGCCCCCTGCGCCGACCGGGGTGAGGTGCGGGCCTTCTACTGGCGGATGGGTGCCCAACTCGCCCTGCTGTACGCCCTGCACGCCACCGACATGCACTTCGAGAACGTCATCGCGTCCGGGCCGCACCCGGTCGTGGTGGACCTGGAGGCGCTCTTCCACACGGTCGTCTCGGAGGCCGTGCGCACCCAGCGGGAGCAGGACTGGCGGGACCCCGCGCAGTCCTTCCTGGAGACCTCCGTGGCGCTGACCGGGCTGCTGCCCGGCCACATGCTGTACCGCGACGAGGACGACCGGGTGCAGCGCACCGACATGAGCGGCATCGGCGGCGAGGCGGGCCAGCTGACCCCCGCCGAGGTGCCGGGCTGGGTGGGCATCGGCACCGACGAGATGCGCCTGGTCAAGCAGCGGCAGCCGATGGAGGGCTTCGGCAACGCGCCCCGGCTCGGCGACGCGCCCGTCGACGCCCGCGACCACCGGGCCGACGTGGTCGCGGGCTTCCGCGACGCCTACCGGATCCTCCTTGCGGGACGCAGCGAACTCCTCGCCCCCGAGGGGGTGTTGGCGGGCTTCGCGGACGCCCCGTTCCGGGTCATCTTCCGGGCCACCCGGCTCTACGGGCAGCTGCTCACCGAGAGCCTGCACCCGGACTTCCTGCGGGACGCGCGGGACCGGGACGTCTGCCTGGACCGGCTGTGGGGCGGGCTCGCCGAGCAGCCGGGGCGGGGCCGGATCATCCAGTCCGAGATCGCCCAGCTGCTGCGGGGCAACGTGCCGCTCTTCGACTTCGTGGCCGCGGAGCGCGCGGTGCGGCTCGGCGACGGCTCGCGGGTCGAGGACTTCTTCGACGAGGCGCCGTACGACCGGGTGGCCCGGCGCATCGCGGGGCTCGGCGAACGCGACCTGGAACAGCAGGTCCGCGTCATCGAAAGCTCCTATCTGTCGCAGGAGATGGCGCTCACCGAGGCGCGCTGGCCGGGCTGGTCGCGGCGGGCCGCGCGGGACGAGGTGCGCCCCGGGCAGCTGGTCGCCGCGGCCGCGGAGATCGGCGACCGGCTCCTCGCCGACGCGATCGGCGACGGCACCCGGGACGGCTGGCTCAGCCTCAACCTCCTGGACGAGCGGATCTGGACCCTGGGCACGACCGGCATGGACCTGTACGGGGGGCTGCCGGGCATCGGGCTCTTCCTGGGCCAGCTGGGGAAGGCGGCGGGCCATGCGGGGGCGGCGCGGGCGGCGGAGCGGGCCGCCGACGAGCTGACGCGCCGCCTCACCTCGCTCCTCGACGACGCGGCTGCTCCGATGGGCTCCACGGGTTCCACGGGCTTGACCGGCCCCACCGGCCCCACCGGCCCCGACGATCTCGAACGGAACGACCCCGACCACGAGTTGACCAACATCGGGGCGGGCGGACCGCTGGCGGGCCCGCTCTACTTCCTGTCCGCGCTCACCGCGCTGACCGGCGAGGACCGGTGGCTCCCCGCGATCGACCGGATCATCGCGCTGCTCCCCCGCCGCAGCGCCACGGACCCCCACCTCGACGTGGTGAACGGCTCGGCGGGCGCGGTCCTCACCCTCCTCGCCGCGCACGAGTCGCTCGGCGACCCGGCGGCGCTCACGGCCGCCACGCAGGTCGCGGAGCGGCTCCTGACCACACAAGTCCCGGCGGAGGACGGCCACTTGGCGTGGCCGTCCAAGCTCGGCGCGAGCGGCCGCCCGCTGGCCGGCTTCTCGCACGGCGCCGCGGGCGGCGCCCTCGCCCTCATGGCCCTGAACTCGGCTGCCCCGGACGCCCGTTACGGACAGGCGGCGGCGCGGACCCTCCGCTTCGAGCAGACCCTGTTCGACCCGGTCGCCGGGAACTGGCGCGACGTCCGCGACGTCGCGGTCGGCGGCCGCGGCGAGGGCACCTTCATGAACGCCTGGTGCCACGGCGCCCCCGGCATCGGCCTCGCCCGCCTCGCCCTGCTCCGCCACGGCGGCGTCCCCGGCATCCCGGACGCGGACCTGCGCGCCCAGCTGAACCGGGCGGTCTCGACGACGCTGGCCGCGGGCCTGGAGGGCGACACCCTGACGGGCGTGGGCAACCACAGCCTGTGCCACGGCGACCTGGGCAACCTCGAACTGGTCCGCGCGTACGCGGAGTTCACGTCCGACGCGGACCTGGCGGCGCAGGTCCGCCGCACCCTCCGCACCCTCCTCGACGCCGCCGGGACGGGGGGCGGCTGGCTGTGCGGGGTCCCCCTGGGCGCCCCGACCCCGGGCCTCATGACCGGCCTGGCCGGGATCGGCCACGCGCTCCTCAGGGCGGCGGCCCCTGAGCGGACCGGCTCGGTGCTGCTGTTCGAGGCGGCACGACCGTGAAGCGGGCCGGGGACGAGGCGCCGTGGGGCCCCGGCTCGGACCCCGCGAACGCGGCGGCCGACGTGTACGGGGCCGCCGACGTGTACGGGGCGGGCCCGGGCAAGGGGGGCGTCTTCCGCCCGGAGAGCGTCGCGGCGTACCGGGCGCGGCCGCGCAGGGGGCCGGAGGGGAGCGGGCTCCAGGGCGGAAGCACGTACGCGACCGGAGGTGAAGTGCCGCACGGGGGCGGCGACTTGGGCGAGTCCCCGGAGCCCGGCGAAAGCTGGGAGTCCAGCGAGAACTGGGACCCCAGCGGAAGCTCGGGCACGAGCGAACACACGTATGCGCTCCGACGCCAGCGGAGCCGCGAGAGCGGAGGACCGCGCGGGGGCGGGGAGCCACACGGGGGCAGCGAACCTCGCCGGAGCCAGGAGCCCCGCCGCAGCGGGGAGCCTCGCGGGAGGTTCGGTCGGCTTCGTGGGGTGGGTTCTCGCGCGGGCGCGGGCCCTCACGAGAGCCCGGTCCCCCGCGCACGCGTGAGCCCCCGCTCGCAGGCCCGCCCGACGAGTGGCGCCGCCATCCCCGTGCCCCTCCAACGCCTCCCCCTCCTCATCGCCCTCCTCGTGACCCTCGCCTCCGCCGTCGCCCTCACCTGCATCCGCGTGGACACCACCACCCAGGCCAGCGTCGTCCCCGGCTCGGCCCTCGGTGACGGTCAGGCGCGGCACCTCCGGCTCCTCGTCCCCACCGGGCTGCACCCGGCCACCGGTCAGCACGTCGACGTCGGGAAGCCGGGGCACTGGCGGGCCGCCGTGCTGCGCGTCGAGGAGGAGGCGAAGGTGCCCGAGGGGTTCCGGCTCGTGGAGGCCGTCGGGGTCCGGCCGCGGGACCGCGTGGGCGAGGTGCGCGGGAGCGAGCCCGGCACCGTCTCCGTCCGCACCGGCAGCCGCCCCGTCGCCGCCGCCCTGGCCGACCGCATCCTGCCGTAGCCGCACCTGCGCAAACCCGTCCACGGGGCCCCACCCACGCAAGCCCGACGCAGAGACCTGACCCACGTACCGCCAAGGGGGAGAACGACGTGCCGCTGCGCACCAAGCGCGTCCGCTACCAGCCGCAGACGTCGGCGACGGAGTGCGGCGCCGCCTGTCTGGCCATGATCCTCAGCTACTTCGGCTGCCGCACCGCCGTCCGGGACCTCCGCGACCGGCTCGGCATCGGCCGCGACGGCGCCACCGCGCTCGCCCTCGCGCGGGCCGCGCGCGAGTACGGGCTCGCCGTGTCCGCCGTGCGCTGCGAGCCCTGGCAGCTGCCCCGGCTCGCGCTGCCCGCGATCGTGCACTGGGGGTTCCAGCACTTCGTGATCCTCGAAGAGATCTCGCGGGCCTCCGCCACGATCATGGATCCGGCGGGCGGCCGCAGGACCGTCGGCATGGATGAGTTCTCACGGGAGTTCACCGGCGTCGTGCTCACCTTCGAGCCGACCCCGACGCTGGCCAGGAGCGGGCGCGAGCAGCAGGGGATCGTGCGGTTCCTGGGGCGCTATCTGCCGCGCAGGCTGGGGATGTTCGGGGCCATCGCCGCCTTCTCGCTCCTGCTCACCCTCATCGGGCTGCTGCCCGCCGGGCTCACCGCGTACGTCGTCGACACCCTCATCCCCAGCGGGTCCGGCTCCGCGCTGCCCGTGGTGTCGCTGAGCGTGGGGCTGCTCGTGCTCAGCATGCTCGTCGTCACGTACGGGCGGTCCGTGATGCTGCTCTATCTGCAGACCGTCATCGACATCCGGCTCATGAGCAGCTTTCTGGGGCATCTGCTGCGGCTGCCCTTCAGTTATTTCCAACTGCGCACGAGCGGTGACCTGTTGTTGCGGCTCAGCAGCAACGCCATCATCCGCGACCTCGTCACCAGCCAGGCCATCGCGCTCCTCCTCGACCTGGCCAGCTCGGTCCTCTACCTGGGGCTGCTGTTCAGCATCGCCCCCGACTACGCCGGTGTGATCCTCGCCTTCGCCGTCGTGCAGCTCGGCACCGTCGTCGTCACCACCCGGCGCGCCGCCGACCTCAGCCAGCGCGAGCTCGGCGCCATGTCGGAGGCGCAGAGCTACATGGTCGAGTCGATCGTGGGGGTCGAATCGCTGAAGGCTTCCGGGGCCGAAGGGCATGTGTACGAGCGGTGGGAGCGGCTCTTCGGGAGTCAGGTGGACGCCGCCCGGCGCCGCAAGGCCCTCGACAACGTCGTGGACGCCGTCGTGCAGACGCTGCGCACCGCGATGACGCTCGGTCTGTCCCTGTACGGGGCGTGGTGCGTCCTGGACGGGCGGATGTCGCTCGGCACGATGCTCGCCCTGAACGCGATCGGCGGCAGCCTCATCGTGCCGATGAACAACCTCGCCAACACGGCCCGCCAGATGCAGACGGTCGGCGTGCACGTGGCCCGCCTGAAGGACGTCCTCGACGAGGAGCCCGAGCAGGACGACGCGACGCCGCGCAGACAGCTCACCCTGCGCGGCGCCGTCGAGCTCGACCAGGTCTCGTACGCGTACGGCAAGGGCGGGCCCCCGGCCGTGCGGGACGTCTCGGTCTCCTGCCCGCCCGGGTCCCTGATCGCGGTGGTCGGTGCGACCGGCTCGGGCAAGAGCACCCTGTCGCGGCTGCTGCTCGGCCTCTACCAGCCGTCGTCGGGGCGGGTGCTGTACGACGGCGTGGACCTGGCCGAGGCGGACGTGGCCGCGGTGCGGCGGCAGTGCGGGGTGGTCGTGCAGGACGTCGCCGTGTTCAGCGGGTCGATCCTCGACAACATCACGCTCGCCGCCCCGGACGCGCCGCTCGACGAGGTCGTCGCGGCGGCCCGGATCGCCTGTCTGCACGACGACATCATGCGGATGCCCATGAAGTACGAGACCTGTCTCGCCGAGGGCGGCATGGGGCTCTCCGGCGGGCAGAAGCAGCGGCTCGCCCTCGCCCGCGCCGTCGTGGCCCGGCCCGCGCTGCTCCTGCTCGACGAGGCGACCAGCCATCTGGACGCCCGCACCGAGGCCGAAGTGCACCTGAAGCTCAGCGAGTTGCGGTGCACGCGGGTCGTGATCGCGCACCGGCTCTCCACCGTGCGCTCCGCCGACCTCATCCTCGTCATGGACCAGGGGGAGGTCGTCGAGCGCGGCACGCACGAGGAGCTGCTGAGGCTGCGGGGCACGTATGCGAAGCTCGTCGCCGCGCAGACCGGGGGTGAACGGGGCGCCGCGCAGGGCGGGTTCGGGCCCGCGCCCGCCATGGACACCCTCCAGATCTCCGTGCCGAACCCGCAGTCCGTGATCCTCGCCGCGGCCCGCGCGGGCCACCACCTGGAGGCCGCCGCGCTGGCCGCCGCCCACCAGCAGGAGGCGTACCGGCACGCCGGGCCCGGCTCCCCCGAGGTCACCCACTGGGTGGAGGTGCGGGCCGACCTGGCGCGGCTCGCCGGGGACGCGGAGCGGGCCTGCCGGCTGTGGATGTCGGCCGCGGACGCCCGTCTGGAGCGGCTCGCCCACCCGGAGAAGCACCCGGAGAACCACCCGGAGAGCCATCTGGAGAACCGCCCGGAGGCACAACCGAAGACACACCCGGAAAGCTCCGATCAATCCGACGGAACCGAGAAGGTCGAGGAGGCCGTGGACCGCGCGCACCGCGAGTGGCGGCGGGTGACCGACCCGAAGGTGGCGCACGCCCTCGCCGCGGACCTGCTCGATCTGCGGGCCCGGGTGCCGGGCGGCCGACCCGCCGCGCCAGCGCGCCCACCGGTCGAGGCACGGGCCAACCCCCGTGCAGAAAGGCCGTGTTCGACACCTTGACCTGCACCTGCGGCCCTCCTATCGTCGCCACGCTCCCACGACGTAGGACGTGGGATCTCTGAGCGTCCCAGAGTCCCGGGGTTCCCCTCACCCCACTCCTTCATGGAGGCACCGTGAGCGACACCGACCGGCGTTCCTTCCTCAAACACACCGGCGCCCTCGGCGCCGCCGCCGCGATCACCTCGACCCTGTCCGCCTGCTCCTCCGGGCCGGAGTCCACCAGCGACACCGGGGGCGGCAAGGGCGGCGACAGCCTGACCGCCGTCATCGGCTATGGGAACGACGGGAGTTGGGACCCGACGATGACGGCGTCCGCCTTCGCGATGGCGGGCAACGAGCACATCTACGAGGGGCTGCTCGGCACGGACCCCATCAGCCGTGAGCCCTATCCCGCGCTCGCCACCGCGCTGCCCGCCGACCCGAAGGCCACCACCTGGAAGTTCCAGCTGCGCGCGGGCGCCAAGTGGCACGACGGCAAGCCGGTGACCGCCGACGACGTGGTGTTCGTCTTCGAGCGGATCCTCGACCCGAAGACGGCGACGCTCGCCAAGGGCTTCTTCGAGAGCTGGCTGAAGGGCGTCAAGAAGGTCGACGCGCAGAACGTGGAGCTGCAGCTCAAGTTCCCCTTCCCGGACGGCGTCGCGCGGCTCACCCTCGCCAAGATCATGCCGAAGCACGTCTTCTCCAAACCCGGCGCCTGGGACGAGGCGACGAAGGGCAAGGCGGTCGGCTCGGGCCCGTACCGGCAGACCGCGCACCACCCGAAGTCCAACACCACCTTCGAGGCGTTCACGGACTACAACGGCCCGCGCAGGGCCGCGTTCAAGAAGATGAACTGGCTGACGATCGTGGAGGCCGCGCCCCGCGTCGCCAAGATCTCCGGCGGCAGCGCCGAGGCGGAGATCTCCGACAACATCCCGTACGCCAACATCGAGCAGCTCAAGAAGGGCGGCCTCACCGTCGAGGGCGGAGCCGGGATGAACAACCTCTTCCTGCTCTTCCAGACGAAGCACAAGCCCTTCGACGACGTGCGGGTGCGCCAGGCACTGCACTACGCCATCGACACGGAGAAGATGATCGAGATCGCCCTGCGCGGCCACGGCAAGGCGTCCACGTCCTTCCTCAACGAGGGCAACCCCACGTACCGGCCGGCGAAGACGGTGTACGCGTACGACCCGGAGAAGGCGAAGAAGCTCCTGAAGGCCGCCGGGGTGAGCGGGCTGAAGATCAACCTCATGGCCGTGAACGTGAGTTGGATCTCGGACTGCCTGCCCACCATCAAGGAGGGCTGGGACAAGATCGGCGTGGAGACGACCCTGGACTCGCAGGAGACCACCGCCGTCTTCACCAAGCTCGATCAGAAGAAGGACTTCCAGGTCGTCGCGGCCGCCTCGAACCCGAACCAGTTCGGCATCGACGCCGACCTGATCATGCACTACAACTACGGGCCCGAGAACATCTGGATGGGCTACGCCCGCTGGGCCGAGACCGCCACCGCCAAGCACCTCTTCAAGCTGATGGACCAGGCCACCAAGGAGCCGGACGCCACGAAGAAGAAGCAGATGATCCAGGACTACATCGACATCGTCGCCGAGGAGGCGGTCCTCTACCCGGTCGTCCACAACGAACTCATGACGGCCTGGGACCCGAAGAAGATCACCGGCGTGCGGGCCCAGCCCTATCCCGGCATCAACCTCCTCCAGGCCAAGCGGGCCTAGGGCGGCAGGACTCCTCACGTGACCGCGATCGTCCGCATCCTCGCCCGGCGCGTCCTGCTCCTCATCCCGCTCCTGCTCGGCATCGTCCTGTTCGTCTTCCTCGTGATGCGGTTCTCGGACGTCGACCCGGCGTCCGCGTTCTTCCAGGGCGCCAACCCGACGCCCGCGCAACTGCACCAATTCCGCGAGGACAACGGCCTGCTGGACCCGCTGCCCGTGCGCTACGTCCACTTCCTGGGCGACCTGACCCACGGCGACATGGGCATCAGCGTCCTGACCCGCTCCCCCGTCGTCGACCAGATCACCACGGCCCTGCCGCTCACCATGCAGCTCACCTTCCTGGGGCTCGGCATCGCCGTGGTGCTCTCCCTGATCGGCGGCATCACGGCCGCCATCTACCGGGACCGGCTGCCCGACCAGCTGATCCGCGTGGTCTCCCTGACCGGGGTCGCGGCGCCCGGCTTCTGGCTGGCGCTGCTGATGATCCAGTACCTGGCCGTGGAGCTCGGCTGGTTCCCGACCGGCGGCTACATCAACCCCGGCGACTCCTTCACCGGCTGGCTCAAGTCCATGACCCTGCCCGCCTTCGCGCTGTCCCTGCCGGTGGCCGCGCAGCTCACCCGCATCATCCGCACCGCCGTCGTCGAGGAGCTCGACAAGGACTATGTGCGCACGGCGATCGGCAACGGCCTGCCGCCGGTCGTCGTGGTGGGCCGCAACGTGCTGCGCAACGCCCTCATCAACCCGCTCACCGTGCTCGGCCTGCGCGTGGGCTATCTGCTCGGCGGCGCCGTCGTCATCGAGACGATCTTCTCGCTGCCCGGCATGGGGAAGCTGATGATCGAGGCCGTCAAGAACGGCGACCCGGCCGTCGTGCAGGGCGTCGTCATCACCACGGCGGTCGGCTTCGTGGTCGTCAACCTCGTCATCGACATCCTGTATCTGCTGGTCAATCCGAGGCTCAGGGGGGCGAGTTGATGCCGGTCTCACGCTCGGCTCTCACCGAGAAGCTGGCCCGCCCCGGGGTGCGTCTGCGCTCCCTGCGGCGCCTGCCGGTCCTCTCCCGCATCGCCCTCGGCGTCATCACGACGGTCGTCCTGGTCGCCCTCTTCGCGCCCCTCATCGCCCCGCACGACCCGCTCGACCAGGCCCCCATGGTCGACGGCACCGGACACCCCTCGAGCGAGCACTGGATGGGCCAGGACAGCCTGGGCCGCGACATCCTCAGCCGCCTCATGTACGGGGCGCGCTGGTCGCTCGCGATCGGGATCGGCGCGACGCTGCTCGCGCTCGCGGCGGGCGCGCTCATCGGCGCGGTCGCGGCGACGTCCCGCAAGGCGGTCGACGAGACGCTGATGCGCTGCCTGGACGTCGTCATGGCGTTCCCCGGCATCGCGCTCGCCGCCGTCCTCGTGGCCGTGTTCGGCGGCGGCATCACGGTCCTCATCTGCGCCATCGCGTTCCTGTTCACGCCGCCGATCGCCCGCGTCGTGCGCGCCAACGTCCTGGACCAGTACGGCGAGGACTACGTGGTCGCGGAGCGCGTCATCGGCGCCCGCACCCCGCACGTCCTCATCCGGCACGTCGCCGTCAACTGCGCTGCACCCATCCTGGTGTTCTGCACGGTGCAGGTCGCCGAGGCCATCGTCTTCGAGGCGTCGCTGTCCTTCATCGGCGCGGGCGTGCGGCCTCCCGACCCGTCCTGGGGCAGCGTCATCGCCGACGGCAAGAACATGGTGCTGATCGGCGGCTGGTGGGCGACGGTCTTCCCCGGCCTCCTCATGCTGATCACGGTCCTGTCCCTGAACGTCCTCTCCGAGGGCGTCTCGGACGCCTGGGCCGCCCCCGCCGCCCGCGACATCACCGGCGCCCGCAGCGACGACCGCCTGGAGGCCCCCGAGCCCGGCTCGGGCAAGGTCCTCGAACTCCCGGGGCTCACCGAGGCCGGGGCGCGCCTCCGCTCCCGCGCCCGCCCCCTCCCCGAGGGCGAACCGGTTCTTTCCGTACGGGACTTGGCGATCGGCTTCGACGCCCGGCACGGCGGCGTGGACATCGTCGACGGCATCAGCTTCGACGTGCGCCCCGGCGAAGTCCTCGGCCTGGTGGGCGAGTCGGGCTGCGGCAAGTCCCTCACGGCGCTCACGGTCATGGGCCTGGAACCGAAGGGCGCCCGCATCCGGGGCCACGTCACCTTCGACGGCAGGGAGCTCATCGGCCTCCCCACGCGCACCCGCCGCAAGCTCCTGGGCCACGACATGGCGATGATCTACCAGGACGCCCTCTCCTCCCTGAACCCGGCGATGACGGTACGGGCGCAGCTCAAGCAGGTCGTACGAAGGGGCGGGAAGCGGACGGCGGTCGAGCTCCTCGAACTCGTCGGCCTGGACCCCGACCGCACCCTGCGCAGCTATCCGCACGAGCTCTCCGGCGGCCAGCGCCAGCGCGTCCTGATCGCCATGGCCCTGTCCCGCGACCCGAAGCTGATCGTCGCCGACGAGCCCACGACGGCCCTCGACGTCACGGTCCAGGCCCAGGTCATCCAGCTCCTGCTCCGCCTCCGCGAGGAGCTGGGCTTCGCACTGATCCTGGTCTCGCACGACCTGGCCCTGGTCGCGGACGTCACCGACCGGGTGGTGGTGATGTACGGCGGCCAGATCGTCGAGACGGGCGTGACGGCCGACCTGGTGGAGCGCCCCACCCACCACTACACGCGCGGACTGCTCGGCTCCGTGCTCTCCCTGGAGTCGGCGGCCAGTGGGGTATCCCCTGCTCGAGCGGGGTCGAGAGCTTGGGGAAGGCTTACGCAGATCAAGGGGGTCGTGCCGTCTCCGGCCGACTTCCCCCAGGGCTGCCGGTTCGCGGACCGCTGCCCGCTCGCGAGCGAGGTGTGCCGCACGACGGCGCCCGAACTCCTGGGCGGGGTCCGGCACGCGACGGCCTGCCACCATCCGGCACCGGTCGGCGAGGTGCCCGCGCCCCGGGGAAGCGAGGCCGTGACGTGACCTCCCACAACACTGAAGTGACCGCTCCCCTCATCGAGTTGAACGACGCGCACGTGGTGCACAAGGCCCGCACCGGCGGCCTCTTCTCCCGGGACCGCGTGTACGCCCTGACCGGCGCCGACCTCACCATCGCGCCCGGCGAGACGGTCGGCGTCGTGGGCGAGTCGGGCTGCGGCAAGTCGACCCTCGCGAGGGTCCTCGTGGGGATCCAGCCCCCGTCGGCGGGCACGGTGGCGTTCCGGGGCCAGGACCTGTGGACGATGACGCCGGCGCAGCGCCGCGAGACGGTCGGCCGCAACACCGGCATGATCTTCCAGGACCCCTCGACGGCCCTGAACCGCAGGCTCACGGTGCACCAGATCCTCCGCGACCCGCTGGACGTCCACCACCACGGCAAAGGCCCCCAACGCGACGCCCGAGTGCGTGAGTTGATGTCCTTGGTCGGACTCCCCAAGGCCCTCGCCGACGGGCTGCCCGGCCAGCTCTCGGGCGGCCAGCGCCAGCGTGTGGCGATCGCCCGCGCGCTCGCCCTGGAGCCGTCCCTGGTGGTGGCGGACGAGCCGACGAGCGCGCTCGACGTGTCGGTCCGCGCCCAGATCCTCAACCTCCTCCTCGACCTGAAGGAGCGCCTCGGGCTCGCGCTGGTCTTCGTGTCCCACGACATCCAGACGGTGCGGCGGATGAGCGACCGCGTGATCACCATGTACCTGGGCCGCATCGTGGAGGAGTCCCCGGCGGCGGAGATCCTGGACCGCGCCCGCCACCCCTACACCCGGGCCCTGTTCTCCGCGACCCCCGGCCTCCTCGACCCCATCGACCCGATCCCCCTGATCGGCCCGGTCCCGTCCGCGACGCACCCGCCCACCGGCTGCCCGTTCCGCACCCGCTGCTGGAAGGCGGACGACGTCTGCGCCACCGCGATGCCGGACCCCGAACCTTCCGGCCCCACCCACTCGTTCCGCTGTCACCACCCCGTGGGCGACGGCCAGTCGACCCACGACCTCGTCACGCAGGCCGCCGCCACGGCCGATTCACCACCCAGGGAGCCTTGATGACCCTTCCCACCCCCCTGACCGGTGTCATTCCACCCGTCTGCACCCCCCTGACACCGGAAGGCGAGGTGGACACGGCATCACTGACATCCCTCACCGACCACCTCGTCACCGCCGGGGTGGACGCCCTGTTCGTACTCGGCTCCTCCTCGGAGGCGGCGTACCTCACGGACGCCCACCGCAGGACGGTGGTGGAGACGGTGACCGGCCATGTGGCGGGCCAACTCCCGGTCCTGGCAGGCGTGATCGACATGACGACGCCCCGGGTCCTGGACCACGTACGGGCGGTCACGGCGGCGGGCGCGGACGCGGTGGTCGCGACGGCCCCCTTCTACACGCGCACGCACCCGGCGGAGATCGAGCGCCACTTCCGGCTGCTCGCCGAGCGGGCGACGACACCGGTCTTCGCCTACGACCAACCGACGTCCGTCCCCCTCAAACTCTCCCCCGACCTGGTGCTGACCCTCGCCCGCGACGGCGTGATCACCGGCCTCAAGGACTCCAGCGGCGACGAGGGCTCCTTCCGCGAGGTCCTCGTCAACTCCCGTGCGCTGCCCGGCTTCAGCGTCCTGACGGGCTCGGAGCTGACGGTGGACTCGGCCCTCGCGATGGGCGCGGACGGCGTGGTCCCCGGCCTCGGCAACGTCGACCCCGAGGGCTACGTGCGCCTGTACCGGGCCTGCCGCGCGGGCGACCGGGAGCGCGCGCGGGCGGAACAGGAGCGCCTGTGCCGCCTGTTCGGGATGGTGCGGGTGGGCGACCCTGCGCGGATGGGCGGCTCGTCCTCGGCCCTCGGCGCGTTCAAGGCGGCGCTGCATCTGCGGGGCGTGATCGCCTGCCCCGTCACGGCGGAGCCCCAGGTGCCGTTGTCGGCGGCGGAGGTCGAGCGGGTGGGGAAGTTCCTGGCGGGGGCGGGGCTGCTGTAACCCGAAAAGGTGGGTCGCACGCGATACGACCCGCCTCGCGGGCACGTCCGGTCAGACTGCCGGGGATGACAGCGAGCGGCGTTACCGTGGGAGAGCATCTCCGTCATGCCCGAGCGAGGAGTAGCCCGATGAGTGCGCAGCCGGTGGAGCCGAGCAAGCCGACGGTCACGTATCAGCAGCTCATGGAGCTCGCCGAAGCCTTCGAGGCCGAGGCGGAGAACCGCGGCGAGCGGGCACGGGCAGACATTGCGAACCAGGAGATCACCGTCCACATGATGTCCCCCTCCAAGAAGCACGGCCGGATCGTCAGCATGCTCGTCCGGCAGATCGAGGAACAGGACGAGGACGCCCTGACCTTCGCCGAGACCCGCGTCCACCATCCGGGCCTGGGCCTGTGCCGCACGGCCGATCTGGCCGTCATGACGCAGGAGGCATACGAGAGCGAGGAGGACGAGGAGTTCGCCGCGTACGCCCCCAACGTCTCCGTCGCCTTCGAGGTCGTCTCCCCCTCCAACCCGGCCAACGACCACATCACCAAGCTCCGCGACTACCCACGCATGGGCGTCCCGGTGTACGTGATCATCGACCCCCGCGACGGCACCCTCACCGTCTATTCCGGCATCGACACGGTCAGCGGCGAACCCGCCTATCGCGACACCCCGGCACGCTACAAGTTCGGCGACGCCGCCCAGGTCGGGACCTGGACGCTCGACACCGCGACGTTTCCCCGGTACCGCACCTGACCCCTGCCCCCCTCAAGCCTGACCCGCCCGCACCAGCCCCGACTCGTAGGCGGCAATGACGAGTTGGGCGCGGTCACGGGCGCCCAGTTTGCCCATGATGCGGCTCACATGGGTCTTGGAAGTCAGCGGGGAGAGGCCCAACTGGTCGGCGATCTCCGTGTTGTTGAGGCCGCGTCCCACCAGCATCAACACCTGCCGTTCCCGCTCGGAGAGCCCCTCGGGGCCGCCCACGAGCGACGCGGCCGCCTCCGGGTCGGGAGAGCGCAGCACCCGGGCGATCAGGCGTGAGGTCGGGCCCGGCGAGAGCAGGGACTCGCCCGCCGCCACCGTGCGGATCGCGTCGAGGAGTTCGGCGGGCCTGATGTCCTTCACGAGGAAGCCGGAGGCCCCGGCCCGCAGCCCCTCCACCACGTGCTCGTCCGTGTCGTACGTCGTCAGGATCAGCACCTTCACACCCGCCAGGTCCTCGTCCGCGGCGAGCAGCCGCGTCGCCTCGATCCCGTCGAGGTCCGGCATGCGGATGTCCATCACGATCAGGTCGGCCCGCTCGGTCCGGGCCAGCTCCAGCGCCTCCCGGCCCGTGCCCGCCTGTGCGACCACCTCCATGTCGGGCGCGGACTCGACGAGCATGGCGAACGACGCCCGCACAAGGGTCTGGTCGTCGGCGAGCAGTACACGGATCGTCATGCGGCTCCTCCAGGACCGGCGGCTGCGACGGCGGCCCCCGCGGCCACGAGCGGCAGCACCGCCGACACCATGAAACCGCCCTCCTCGCGCGGCCCCGCCTCCAGGGTCCCGCCCACGCTGCGGGCCCGCTCCCGCATCCCGAGCAGCCCGAACCCGGGCGTGTGGGACGGGTCCTGGACCATGCGCCCGTCGTCGGAGACCGTGACCCGCAGCACACCCCCCTCGGCCCCCGCACCCTCCGCGCCCGCGGCCGCGTGCTCGGTGCGCAGGCCGACGCGGATGGTGAGCCCGGGTCCGCCCGCGTGCCGCACGGCGTTGGTGAGGGCCTCCTGCACGATGCGGTAGGCGGCGACGCCCACGGCGGGCGGCGTCGCGCACTCCTGCACGTCGACCTCCACTGCGGCGCCCGCCGTGCGCGCCGACTCCGCGAGGTCGGCTATGCCGTCGAGGCCGGGAAGGGGCCCGCGCGACTCGTCGGCGGCGACCGCACCGCCGTGCACGTCGCCGTCCGTGCCCGACCTCAACACCTCCAGCGTGGCGCGGAGTTCGCCGCGCGCCGTGCGGCAGGTCTCCGAGATGTCCTCCAGCGCCTTGGCGACGGCCGCCCGGTCGAGCCGGTCCGGGTCGGCGGCCAGGACGTGTGCGGCGACCGACGTCTGCACGCCGACGAGCGTGATGCTGTGCGCGAGCAGGTCGTGCAGATCGCGGGCCACCCGCAGCCGCTCCTCCGCGACCCGCCGCCTGGCCTCCTCCTCCCGCGTCCGCTCGGCCCGCTCGGCCCGCTCGACGACCGACGCCACGTACTGCCGGTGCACGCGCACGTACACGCCGAGGATCAGGAACGACACGATCCAGCCGGTGATGCGCAGCGCCTCCCGGCCCTCGGCGATGCCCTGCCCGAACTTCACGCCGAGCATCACGCCGATGACTCCAGCCCCGACCACGACGGTGCGCAGCGTCCGCCCCGACATGGCCACCGTGAAGAGGGCGAGCATCGAAGCCGCCATCGGTGCGTTGTGGTTGTAGTTCAGCGCGTGGTACGGCGCGACGCAGGCGGCCAGGCAGAGGAAGGCGCCGAGGGGTGCGCGGCGTCGGAAGGCCAGCGGCATATGGAGGGCGAGGAGCAGGGTCCAGCCGAGCGCGTCGGGCGCCCGGCTGTCGCCCCCGCCGCCCCGCAGGCCGATGAACACGGCGCAGGCCGCGCAGGCCAGGGCGAGCAGCGCGTCGACGCGCAGCGTGCGGGCCGCGCTCGCCCGTACGTCACGGGGGCCGGGCGGTCCGAGCAGGCGGGGCAGGGCGATACGCATGAGGTCCACCGGTTCATCTTGGGGCAGGAAGGCGCCCCTCCGGCAGGGAGGGGCGCCAAGCGCTGTACATCGGCCGTCACGGCCGTCACGGCCGTCACGGTCATCAGGGTGCGCGGGCGAGCTCCGGCTCCCGCTCGGTCGGCTCCGGCGGACGGGGCGCCTTCGACAGCGGCCCCGGCCACCACACCTTCCGGCCGAGCAGCAGGCTCGCCGAGGTCACCAGGTACGTACGGACGAGGAAGGTGTCCAGGAGCACCCCGACCGCGATCACGAAGCCCAGCTCGACCATCTGCACCAGCGGCATGTTGATGAGCACCCCGAAGGTCGCGGCGAGCACGAGCCCCGCCGAGGCGATCACGGAGCCCGTCGTCCGCAGCGCCGTGAGGGCGGCGGCCTCCGGTTCGGCGCCCGCGAGCGACTCCTCGCGCATCCGGTGCATCAGGAAGATCCCGTAGTCGACGCCGAGCGCGACGAGGAAGACGAAGGAGAGCAGCCCGAGCCCCGGGTCCGTCCCGTCGAAGCCGAACAGCGGCCCGAAGACGAGCCCGCCGATGCCGAGCGAGGCCCCCCACACCGCGATCACGGCGACGAGCAGCAGGACGGGGGCGACGAGGCTGCGCAGCAGCGCGATCAGGATGAGCAGGATGGCCGCGAGGACGAGCGGCACGACGACGGTCCGGTCCCGGGCGTTGGTGTCCTTGAGGTCGAGCTGCTCGGCGCTGGGCCCGCCGACGAGGGAGTCCTGTCCGTCGAGCCGGTCCCGCAGGTCCTCGATGGTGCGCGTCTCGGCGGCGGACTGCGGCGCGCTCTTGGCGACGACGCTGATCTCGGTCCAGCCCCCGCCACTGCGCCCGCGCTCGGCCCCGACGACCCCCCGCACCTCCCGTACGTCCCCAAGTACCGCATCGGCGGTGCCGGTTGGGGCGAGGACGGTGATGGGCTGGGTCCCCTGCTCGGGGAAGGCGTCGGCGAGCTGCTCCATCGCGGCGATCGCGTCGGGCTTGCTGGTGAAGGAGTCCTCCTGCTTGAGTCCGCCCGGCAGATTGAGCACACCGAGCGCGAGCGCCCCGAGCAGCACGGCCCCGCCCAGGAGCACGGCACCGGGCCTGCGCCCCGCCGAACCGCCCATCGCCGCGAAGAGGCTGCGCCGCTTCGTCTTCGGCTCGCTCCCGAAGGCGGGCACCAGCGGCCAGAACACCCGCCGCCCGAGCAGCACGAGCACGGCGGGCAGCAGGGTCAGCATGGCGACGAGCGCACACAGCACCCCGACGGCCCCCAACGGCCCCATCCCCCGGCTGCTGTTGAGGTCGGCGGCGAGCAGCACGAACAGCCCGGCCGCGACGGTGAGCGAGGAGGCGACGACGGCGGGCCCACAGCCCCGCAGCGCGGCGACCATGGCGTCATAGGGACGCTCGACCCGCCGCAGCTCCTCCCGGTACCGGGAGACGAGCAGCAGCGCGTAGTCGGTCCCGGCCCCGAAGACGAGGATCGTCATCACGCCGGAGCTCTGCCCGCTGACGGTGGTCCCGAACGCCTGGTTGAGCCCGTAGGCGACGCCCATCGACAGGAAGTCGGCGATGCCCGCGACGACGAGCGGCACCAGCCACAGGAAGGGGCTCCGGTAGATGAGGATCAGCAGGATCGCGACGACGGCGACGGTGGTGTAGAGCAGCGGCCCGCCGAGCGCGTTGTACACCTCGGCGGCATCGGTGGCGAGCCCCCCGGGCCCACCCACCTCGACCTGCAGCCCGTCGCCGCTCTCGGCGATGTCCCGCACACCGTTCACGAACTCGTCGCGCAGCTTCTCGTCCGTGCCGGGCTTGGTGCTGGCGACCGGGTACATGAGGGTGGTGCCGTCCTTGGAGGGCACGGCCCTGGGCGCGGTGACGAGGTCGAAGTCCCCGCCGATGCGGTCGACTTGGCGCCCGGCGGTGGCCTTGTCGGCGGCGGTGAGGCCCCCGTCCCGGTGGTAGACGAGCACGAGCTCGGTGGTCTCCCCGCCCGGCAGGGCCTCCTGGATCTTCGCGACCTGCGTGGAGTCGGCGTTCGCGGGCAGATAGTCGACGGCCCGGTCGTGCTGCACATCCCCGAGCTTCCCGGCGAACGGCCCCGCGAGGGCGAGAACGGCTACCCACAGCGCGAGCAGCGTCCAGGGCACGGCGCGTCGCCGCTTGGCGGTGGTCCCCATCGGAGGGCCTCCCTGTCGTGACGGATTCTGGAGTCGTTGAGTACGCGATCCAGAGTCCCGCCGCGATCGGGCGGTCTCGTCGGGCGAGAGGGCGAGTTGGGGGTTACGACGGGGAGAGGCGAGGCGGGCCGCCTACTCCCCGGGGAGTAGGCGTTGGCAGCCCGTCCGGCGCTTGAGGACGAGGCCGTTCAGGCCGATCGGGGGTCCAGGGGCGAAGCCCCGGGAAGGGCACCCCGCCCACGAGGGGACTACGACGGCGTGGTCCGAGCGGCGGCAAGCAACTGCGACACGTCATCCACCGACAGCATCAACGCGGCCCCGGCCGTCCCGAGCACCTCCCGCTCGGCGGGCGTATAGGGCCCGTCCGCAAGAGCGACACGGGCCCCCGTGAGCAGCACGGCCTCCCGCCCCGCGGGGGCGAGGTGAGGCGCCAGCGGCCCGAGCGCCTCGTGGAGTTCGATGGCGAGCCCCACACTCCCGCCCTCGGCGGGAGCGACGCGCCCCGTGTCGGCCTCGAGTCCGGCGACGAGGGAGATGAGCTGCTCCTCCGAGCAGTCGTCGAAGCCCGCCCCGCACAGCGCGCCGATGGCCAGGTCGAGGGTGGCGCGCGCCCCCGTGCCGCCCGCCGCGAGGACGGACAGGACCACGGTGTGCACGGCGTCGCGGAGCATCGCGGACAGCCGCGTGGTCGTGGGGTGGTCGAGGACGTCCGTGCCGAACTGGTCCTGGCAGGCGGCGCATTCGACGACGGGCCCGGCGGCCCCGCGTGGGAGGACGGGCAGCCCGAGGAGCACGAAGCGGCGCTTTCCGGTGCGCCGCTGATAGTTGCGGTCACCTCCGCAGCCGGGGCAGAAGAACTCCCCGTCGCCCACGGTCGTCCACGAGGTCCGCACTCCGATGACGCGCGCCGAGCGGCGCGAACGCCCGCCGAAGATACGCGATTTCCGACCGTTTCGTCCCCGATCTGGCAGCACCACGCACCTCCGTAAGCCCGCGGCAACGCTGCCGCGCTGGCGTGATGTTAGCCACATCATTGAGGCGCCGTCAGCACTCCGTACGAGAGATGGCCGGTTGACTGCCTGGACAGACCGCGGCCCCGGCCGCGGTCGACGCGGTCGGGGCCGGGGTCCTCCGTCCTGAACTGCCTTAACGCGCGGCGCGGTTCACCGCGGACACGACGGCCTTCAGGGAGGCGCGTGTCGTATTCGCGTCGATGCCGATGCCCCACAGGACCTTGTCGCCGATGGCGCACTCGATGTACGAGGCGGCCTGCGCGGAGGCGCCCTCGCTCATCGTGTGCTCCTGGTAGTCCAGCAGGCGCACATCGATGCCGATGGACTGCAGGGCGTCGAAGAAGGCGGAGATCGGGCCGTTGCCGGTGCCGGTCAGGACGGTGTCGGCGCCGTCCAGGGCGGCCTCGACGGTGAGGATGTCGACGCCGTCCGTGTCGGTCGTGGTCTGGCCGTTCTTGACCTGGATGCGGCCCCAGGGGTTCTCCGGGTTGGGCAGGTACTCGTCCTGGAAGACGCTCCAGATGTCCTTCGGCGTGACCTCGCCGCCCTCGGCGTCCGTCTTGGCCTGGATGACCTTGGAGAACTCGACCTGCATGCGGCGCGGCAGGTCCAGCTTGTGGTCGTTCTTCAGGACGTAGGCGATGCCGCCCTTGCCGGACTGCGAGTTGACGCGGATGACGGCCTCGTACGAGCGGCCCACGTCCTTCGGGTCGATCGGCAGGTACGGGACGGCCCACTCGATGTCGTCGACGGTGACGCCCTTGGCCTCGGCGTCGGCCTCCATCGCGTCGAAGCCCTTCTTGATGGCGTCCTGGTGGGAGCCGGAGAAGGACGTGTAGACCAGGTCGCCCACGTACGGGTGGCGCGGGTGGACCTCCATCTGGTTGCAGTACTCCCACGTGCGACGGATCTCGTCGATGTCGGAGAAGTCGATCTGCGGGTCGACGCCCTGCGAGAACAGGTTCATGCCCAGGGTGACCAGGTCGACGTTGCCGGTGCGCTCGCCCTGGCCGAACAGACAGCCCTCGACGCGGTCGCCGCCGGCCATGACGGCCAGCTCGGCGGCGGCGACGGCGGTGCCGCGGTCGTTGTGCGGGTGGATGGACAGGCAGACGTACTCGCGGCGCGACAGATTGCGCGACATCCACTCGAAGCGGTCCGCGTGCGTGGACGGCGTCGAACGCTCCACCGTGGCGGGCAGGTTGAGGATGATCTCGCGGCCCGGGCCCGGCTGGTAGACGTCCATGACGGCCTCGCAGACCTCCAGGGCGAAGTCCAGCTCGGTGTCCGTGAAGATCTCGGGGCTGTACTGGTAGCCGAACTCGGTCTCCGGGCCCAGCAGCTTCTCCGCGTACTCCATCACCAGGCGGGTGCCGTCGACGGCGATCTGCTTGATGTCGTCCTTCGAGCCGCGGAAGACGACGCGGCGGAAGACCGGGGCGGTGGCGTTGTACAGGTGGACCGTGGCGCGCCTGGCGCCCTGCAGGGACTCCACCGTGCGCTCGATCAGGTCCTCGCGGGCCTGGGTCAGTACGGAGATCGTGACGTCGTCCGGGATGGCGCCCGGCTCCTCGATGATCGAACGTACGAAGTCGAAGTCGGTCTGCCCCGATGCCGGGAAGCCGACCTCGATCTCCTTGTAGCCCATCTTGACCAGCTGGTCGAACATGCGGCGCTTGCGCTCGGGGGACATCGGGTCGATCAGCGCCTGATTGCCGTCGCGCAGGTCCGTGGAGAGCCAGCGGGGCGCCTTCGTGATCCGGTTGTCCGGCCACGTGCGGCCGGGGATGTCGACCTGCTCGTACTGCCCGTACTTGTGCACCGGCATGGCGGTGGGGCGCTGGAAGTTCGGCATGGGGCGGGGCTCCTCGGGAGTGTCCGGAAGGACGGCCGACGGTGGCGCAACACCGAACTCCGCGGGGAGGGGGTCGGCCTCGACTACAGGCCCTCGCCGCGGCAGCTAAGGAGAAGCAGCCCGAATCGCATGATGGGCGGCAGCCTAGCCGAGCCGCGCGTTGTGCGCGGGCCCGTATCAGTATGCGGGACCGGAAGGCGGTATCGGGCAAAAGGTGATGAACCCCTCGATTCCTCCCCGCACCCCGGCCCACGGGCAAGCCAGGCATCCGCCCCATGGGGGTGAATTTCCCCTACGCACGCACCACCCGGGCTGCCCGCCGACCCGGCCCCCCACCTGCGCTTTCCCGCCCACTCCCGACCCAAGGGCCCCGCCGGAGGCCCACCCCTCCCCGCCAATCAATCATGGTTGCAGGTAGTGACAGAGTCATGACCCAGTGCCACATTGCCGCCATGACCACCAGCCCAGGCTTCGAGCCTGTCTTCTGCACGATCATCCCGCCCCACGTCCTCGACACTCTCGCCCAGAGTGCGGACCCCACGGTCGCCAAGACCGCCCGCAAGTCCCTGATCCAGGACGCCTCCCAGCGCACCGCGCGCCGGCTGACCACGGTCATCGGCGCCCCCTCGATCGCCGCGCCCAAGGGCGCCGAAGCGGGCAAGCCGCACCGCACCATCTACGACGCCCGGCACCACACGGACCTGCCCGGCCGCAAGGTCCGCGGCGAGGGCGACAAGCCCGGCAAGGACGCCTCGGTCAACCGCGCCTACGCGGGCCTCGGCGCCACCTTCGAGCTGTACCTGAAGGCGTACCAGCGCGACTCCATCGACGGAAACAACATGCCGCTGGACGCGACGGTCCACTTCGACGCGGACTACAACAACGCCTTCTGGAACGGCGAGCAGATGGTGTTCGGCGACGGCGACGGCGAGATCTTCCTCGACTTCACCATCCCCGTGGACGTCATCGGCCACGAGCTGACCCACGGCGTCACGCAGCACACCGCGAATCTCACCTACTTCGGCCAGCCCGGAGCCCTGAACGAGTCGATGTCGGACGTCTTCGGCTCGCTCATCAAGCAGTACACGCTCGGCCAGACGGCCGCCGACGCGGACTGGCTGATCGGCGCGGGCCTGCTCGCCCCGCGCGTCACCGGCAAGGCGCTGCGCTCCATGAAGGAGCCCGGCACGGCGTACGACGACGACGTGCTCGGCAAGGACCCGCAGCCCGCCGACATGGACCACTACGTCACGACGGGCCGCGACAACGGCGGCGTGCACATCAACTCCGGCATCCCGAACCGCGCCTTCTACCTGGTCGCCGAGCGGCTCGGCGGGAACGCCTGGGAGCGGGCCGGACAGATCTGGTACGACGTCCTGTCGGGCGGCCAGCTCCAGAAGCAGGCCCTCTTCACGGACTTCGCGAAGCTGACGGTGGCCGCGGCGCGCGCCCGGTACGGCGACGGCGACGAGCTGAAAGCCGTCATCGACGCATGGGCGACGGTGAAGGTCCCCGCCAACGGGTAGACAGGGCCCATGCGAATCCAAGTGAGGCGTACGGGAGGTTTCGCGGGCATCGAGCGGCACGCCGAGGTGGACACCTCGGGCCGCGCCGACGCCCAGGACTGGGAGTCCCTGGCCGAGCAGGCGCTGGCTGCCGGCCGGGGCACTCCCCCCATCGGAGTGCCGGACGGCTTCAGCTACCAGATCACGGTGAACGGCCGGACGGTGTACTGCTCGGACCCCCGCTTGACGGAGGAGCAACGCCGCCTGATCACCAGGGTGTTGAAGGAGGGCGCGTAGCGGTCTCCCGGCCCGTCCGGCGTTCAGGGGCGGGCCGGGGAAAGAAACTTGAGAAATGTTCACCTTTCTTGCGCACCCCCATTGACTCCCGCCCCGCCGGGTACGCAAGATCCCGCCCATGACCGCAAGCGCACTCCCCCGGTTCCCCGAGGACTTCCTCTGGGGCGTGTCCACCTCGGCCCACCAGATAGAGGGAGCGACGGACCACCGCGCCCCCTCCGTCTGGGACGCCTTCACCGCCACCCCCGGCACCGTGAAGGACGGCACGGACGCCACCACCGCCTGCGACCACTACCACCGCTACCGCGAGGACGTCGCCCTCATCCGCGACCTCGGCGTCGACGCCTACCGCTTCTCGATCTCCTGGCCCCGCGTCCAGGCGGAGGGCACGGCCTTCTACGACCGCCTCGTGGACGAACTCCTCACCGCGGGCATCCGCCCGGTCCCGACCCTGTACCACTGGGACACCCCCCTCTCCGTCGAGGAGCAGGGCGGCTGGCTGACCCGCGACACGGCGCACCGCTTCGAGGAGTACGCCACCACCGTGGCCGACCGCCTCACCGACCGCGTATCGACGTGGATCACCCTCAACGAGCCCGCGGAACACACCCTGCTGGGCCACGCCCTGGGCCAGCACGCCCCCGGCAAGAAGCTCCTCTTCGACGCGCTCCCGGCCGCCCACCACCAGCTCCTCGCCCACGGCCTGGCAACCCGCGCCCTGCGCGCCGCGGGCGCGACGAGCATCGGCATCGCCAACTCGCACGGCCCGACCTGGCCCGCGTCGGACACCCCCGAGGACACCGCGGCGGCGGACTTCTACGACACGCTCCTCAACCGCCTGTTCGCGGACCCGATCCTCTTGGGCCACTACCCGGACGGAACGGGCGAGTTGATGCCGTCACCGGACCTCACGGCAGATCTGAGGACCATCGCGGAGCCGATCGACTGGTACGGAATCAACTTCTACCAGCCGACCAAGGTGGGCGCCCCGCTCCCCGAGGGCACGGCGACGGAGTTCTCCGGCCTCACGCTCCCCCCTGAACTCCCCTTCTCCCCACGGGAGATCGAGGGCTATCCGGTCACGGACTTCGGCTGGCCGGTGGTGCCGCAAGCCTTCACCGAACTCCTGCTCTCCTTCCGCGCCCGCTACGGCGACCGCCTCCCGCCCCTGATGATCACGGAGAACGGCTGCAGCTACGAGGGCGTGGACGACCAGGAGCGCATCACCTACCTCGACGGCCATCTGCGGGCCCTGCACGAGGCGGTCACCGCGGGCGTGGACGTACGCGGCTACTTCGTCTGGTCGCTCATGGACAACTTCGAGTGGGCGGAGGGCTACAAGCAGCGCTTCGGCCTGGTCCACATCGACTACGAGACACTCACCCGCACGCCGAAGGCGTCGTACCACTGGCTGCGCGAAGCGCTCCAGGCCCAGACCCACCGCCACCCGCAGCCCCAACACCCATGAGAACAGCGGAGGTCGACCCGCTGACCGAGCCGGCCGCCCGGGTCGGCCGCGCCTGGACCACCACCCTCTCCCTCGCCAACGGCGCGATCTGGGTGGGCTGGTACGGCCCGCTGCAGATCCTGCTCGCGATCCAGGCGGAGGACCTGGCCCCGTCCGGCACCTCGAAGGAGACGGTGCTCGCGTGGGTGACGGGCGCAGGCGCGGTCGTCTCGCTCGCCGCCAACCCGCTCTTCGGCGCCCTCTCCGACCGTACGACGTCCCGCTGGGGCCGCCGCACGCCGTGGATCGTGGCGGGCACGACGACGGGCGCCGCCGCACTGCTCCTCCTGTCCGCCGCCCCCTCGGTGTGGTGGATGGCGGCGGCCTGGTGCCTGGTCCAGCTGACCCTGAACGCCGCGTTCGCCGCGGTCACGGCGGCCGTCCCGGACCGGGTGCCCCGGCTCCAACGCGGCTCCGTCGGCGGCTGGTTGGGCGCGGCGCAGCTCCTGGGCGTGGTGGCGGGCACGGGCCTGGCGACGGCGGCCGGGGGCACGGTGGCGGGCTACGCGGCGTGCGCGCTCTTCACGGTGGCCGGCGTGCTCCCGTACGTCGTCCGCCACCGGGACCTCCGCCTCGCCCCCGCCCACCGCCCGCCCTGGAACACCCGCGCCTTCCTCGCCTCCTTCTGGCTGAGCCCGCGCCGCCACCCCGACCTCGCCTGGGCCTGGCTGACCCGCTTCCTCATCAACGTCAGCAACTCCGTCGTACTCCTCTATCTCCTCTACTACTTGAGGGACCGGCTGCACCGCCCCGACCCGGACGAGGGCGTGCTGATCCTGACGGCGGTGAACGGCCTGACGATGCTCGCGACGGTCGTCGTGGGCGGGGTCTGGTCGGACCGCACGGGCCGCCGCAAGCCCTTCGTGATCTGGTCGGGCGCGCTGATGGCGGTGGCGACGGGGCTGCTCGCGACGTGGCAGACCTGGCCCGGGGCGATCGTCGCGGCGGCAATCCTCGGCATCGGCTTCGGCGTCTTCACATCGGTGGACTTCGCCCTGATGACGGACGTGCTCCCCGAGGCCATGGACCGCGGCAAGGACCTGGGCGTCATCAACATCGCCAACTCCCTTCCCCAGGTGGCCGCCCCGGCCCTGGCGGCACCGATCGTGACGTACCTGGGCGGCTACCGGGTGCTCTACCTGGTGGCGGCGGTGATCGGCCTGGTGGGTGCGGCGCTGGTGGTCCGTGTGCGGGGCGTGGACTGAGCGGTTCCCGGTGCGCAAGCGGCCCGAAACGGGGCAAAAAAATGGTCTGTACCCGCCCGCCCGACGGGCTTTGATGTCCCCATGACCACCCCCACACCGACCCCGGCCCCAGCCCCGCCCCCGCCCCCGTCGGACGCACCCCTCCTGCACCGCCTGGAGCGCTACTACGACACGGTGCCGCGCACGGCGGCGCGGGCCGAGGACTTCGGCCCGCTGACCCTGTTCGTACGGGAGTCGGGCGGCTGGCCCCTCTACGCCCGCCCCGCCCTCGGCCGGACGGGCCCCGCGGCGACCCCCGCCGACATCACCCGCGTACGGGCGCGGCAGCGCGAACTCGGCCTGCCCGAAGCCTTCGAGTGGATCGGCGAGTTCACCCCCGGCCTGGCGGCATCGGCCGTCGCGGCGGGCCTCACGGTCCACGCCCACCCGCTGATGGCCCTGCCCCCCTTGGCCCCAACTCCCCGCACCCTTCCCTCGGTTCGCATCATCACCCCCGAAGACCCCGCCCTCCACGGCGCGCTGGCCCTCCCCCACCTGGCCTTCGCCACACCCGGCACGGCGGTGGGCACGGCGGGCCCGCCCGAGCTGACGGCGGAGATCATGGCCCACATGAACGACGGCGCGGTCCCCGCGACGAGGGACCGCATCCGCGCGGGCCACACGGTCCTCGCGGCGGCGGTCGAGAACGGCGTCGTCGTCTGCTCCGGCATGCACCTGCCGGTGGACACGGTCACCGAGATAGCCGGCATCGGCACCCTCCCCTCGGCCCGCCGCAGGGGCTTCGGCGCGGCGGTGACGGCGGCCCTGGTCGCGCACGCGCGGGCGAGCGGGGTGGAGACGGTGTTCCTGTCGGCGGGGGACGAGAACGTGGCACGGCTGTACGGGAGGCTGGGCTTCGAGCGGGTGGCGACGGCGCTGATAGCGGAGGCCGAATAAGCCCGTCCGGCGATTGAGGACGAGGCCGTCCAGGCCGATCGGGGGTCCAGGGGCGCAGCCCCGGGAAGGGCGCCCCACTCGCAGGGTGCCCCGAAGACGCAGGGCGCCCCAGAACCCGCTAGAACCCCAGCTTCCGCAGCTGCCGCGGATCCCGCTGCCAGTCCTTCGCGACCTTCACGTGCAGGTCGAGGAAGACCGGCGTGCCCAGCAGCGCCTCGATCTGCTTGCGGGACTTGATGCCGACGTCCTTCAGGCGCTTGCCCTTCGGGCCGATGATGATGCCCTTCTGGCTGGGGCGCTCGATGTAGACGAAGGCGTGGATGTCGAGCAGCGGCTTGTCCGCGGGACGGTCCTCGCGCGGGAGCATCTCCTCGACGACGACCGCGATCGAGTGCGGCAGCTCGTCCCGTACGCCTTCCAGCGCCGCCTCGCGGATCAGCTCGGCGACCATGACCTGCTCGGGCTCGTCCGTGAGGTCGCCCTCCGGGTAGAGCGTCGGGCCCTCGGGCAGCAGCGGCACGATGAGGTCGGCCAGCAGGTCCACCTGCTTCTCGCCCACCGCCGACACCGGCACGATCTCGGCCCACTCGAAGCCGAGCTCCTTGCCGAGCTGGTCGATGGCGATGAGCTGCTCGGCGAGGGTCTTGCTGTCGACCAGGTCCGTCTTGGTGACGATGGCGATCTTCGGGGTCTTCTTGATGGAGGCGAGCTCCTTGGCGATGAAGCGGTCGCCCGGGCCCAGCTTCTCGTTCGCCGGCAGGCAGAAGCCGATGACGTCGACCTCGGCCCACGTCGTGCGCACCACGTCGTTCAGCCGCTCGCCGAGCAGCGTGCGCGGCTTGTGGAGCCCCGGGGTGTCGACCAGGATCAGCTGCGCGTCGGGCCGGTGCACGATGCCCCGCACCGTGTGCCGCGTGGTCTGCGGCCGGTTGGAGGTGATGGCCACCTTCTGGCCCACCAGAGCGTTCGTGAGGGTGGACTTGCCCGCGTTGGGGCGGCCGACGAAGCAGGCGAAACCGGCACGGTGTCCGGCCTCGGACGGCTCGGCAGAAGACGGGGTACGAACGCTCATGGCGCCCATTGTCCCTGATGCCGACGGCCACGCCGCACCGCACGGCGCCCGCCCCCGCCCGCACCCGCCCCCGTGAGCCCCCGGAAACCCCCCGGCAACACGAAACGCCCCGGAAACACCGGGGTGCACGGCACGAAACACCGACGCGTGACGCTCTCCCCCCATGACCCCCATGCCCCCCACGGAGCCCGCGCCACTCACCCCGCTCGCCGCCGCCCCCCACCTCGACACGGGGGACACCGCCTGGCTGCTCGCGGCGACCGCCCTCGTCCTGCTGATGACCCCGGGCCTGGCCCTCTTCTACGGCGGCATGGTCCGCGCGAAGAGCGTCCTGAACATGCTGCTGATGTCGTTCGTCTCGATCGCCCTGGTCACCGTGGTGTGGCTGCTCGCGGGCTACTCCCTGGCCTTCGGGGACGACGCGTTCGCGGGCCTGATCGGCAATCTCGACCACCTCGGCATGGCGGGCATCGGCCCGGACACCCTCACGGGCTCCGTCCCCACGCTCCTCTTCACCACCTTCCAGCTCACCTTCGCGATCATCACGGCGGCCCTGATCAGCGGCGCGATCGCGGACCGCACCCGGTTCGCGGCCTGGCTGGTCTTCGTGCCCGTGTGGACGCTGCTCGTATACGTTCCCGTGGCTCACTGGGTGTGGGGCCCGGACGGCTGGATCGCGGACTCTCTCGGCGCCGTCGACTTCGCGGGCGGCCTGGTCGTGGAGATCGCCTCGGGCGCGTCCGGGCTCGCCCTCGCCCTGGTCCTCGGCCCCCGCCTCGGCTTCAAGAAGGAGGCGATGCGCCCGCACAGCCTGCCCATGGTGATGCTCGGCGCGGGCCTGCTCTGGTTCGGCTGGCTCGGCTTCAACGGCGGCTCGGCCCTCGGCGCCAACGGCCTGGCGGCGGCGTCTCTCCTCAACACCCTGGTCGCGGGCTGCACCGGCCTGCTCGGCTGGCTCTTCGTGGAGCAGAAGAGGGACGGGCACCCCACCACGTTCGGCGCCGCCTCGGGTGCGGTGGCGGGCCTGGTCGCGATCACCCCGGCGTGCGGGATCGTGGGCATCGTCGGCGCGGCGGCGGTGGGCCTCGCGGCCGGCGTCGTCTGCTCGTACGCCGTCGCCTGGAAGTTCCGCCTGGGCTACGACGACTCCCTGGACGTGGTCGGCGTCCACTTCGTTGGCGGCGTCGTCGGCACGCTCCTGATCGGCCTGTTCGCCACGGCGACGATGACCGGCGAGGGCGGCGCCGAGGGCCTCTTCCACGGGGGCGGGCTCGGCCAGCTCGGCAGGCAGACCGTGGCGGTGCTCGCCGTGGCCGCGTACACGTTCCTCGTCACGTACGGGATCGGGAAGGCCATCGACCGGCTGATGACCTTCCGGGCGTCCCCGGAGGACGAGTTGACCGGCCTCGACCAGACCGCGCACGCCGAGACCGCCTACGATCACGGCGTCTCTTCCCCGTCCCCGCTGAAGAGCACCCCGAAGAGCCCGCTGAAGAAGGAGCACTCCGCATGAAGCTCGTCACCGCGATCGTGAAGCCCTTCCGGCTCGACGAGGTGAAGACGGCGCTCCAGGAGCTCGGCGTCCACGGCCTCACCGTCACCGAGGCCAGCGGATACGGGCGCCAGCGCGGCCACACCGAGGTCTACCGCGGCGCCGAGTACCAGGTGGACCTGGTGCCCAAGGTCCGCATCGAGGTGGTCATCGAGGACGACGACCTGGACGCGGTCGTCGACGCCGTCGTGCGGGCCGCCCGCACGGGCAAGATCGGCGACGGCAAGGTCTGGGCGGTCCCGGTCGACACGGTGGTCCGGGTGCGCACGGGCGAACGGGGCCCGGACGCGGTGTGAAGCGCGCGGGGCCGGGCCGTGGACGGCCGGAGCGCGGCCCGGAAAAGCCCTCGGTGTTGTCGGTGGCCCGTCGTACTCTTGGCAGTGCAAGGCTGTCGAGCGGCGCGAGCCCCGCACCGAGGAGGTTGAGCAGGCCCTTAGCGGGCGGCCCATGACGCAAACACCCACAGCGCAGACACAGGCCCGAGCTCATTTCACCGTCCCAGCGAAACACCCCATGGTGACCGTCCTGGGCTCCGGTGACGCCCTGTTGCGTGTGATCGAGAAGGCTTTCCCGGCGGCCGACATCCATGTCCGGGGGAACGAGATCAGCGCGGTCGGCGACGCCCATGAAGTCGCCCTGATCCAGCGCCTGTTCGACGAGATGATGCTGGTGCTCCGCACCGGACAGCCGATGACGGAGGACGCAGTGGAACGCTCGATCGCCATGCTCCGGGCGGACGAGAACGGCGAGGGGGACGGCTCCGAGACCCCCGCCGAGGTCCTCACCCAGAACATCCTCTCGTCCCGCGGCCGCACCATCCGCCCCAAGACCCTCAACCAGAAGCGCTACGTCGACGCGATCGACAAGCACACCATCGTCTTCGGCATCGGCCCCGCCGGTACCGGCAAGACGTATCTGGCCATGGCCAAGGCGGTGCAGGCGCTGCAGTCGAAGCAGGTCAACCGCATCATCCTGACCCGCCCCGCGGTGGAGGCGGGCGAGCGCCTGGGCTTCCTGCCCGGCACGCTCTACGAGAAGATCGACCCGTATCTGCGCCCGCTCTACGACGCGCTGCACGACATGCTCGACCCCGAGTCGATCCCGCGTCTGATGGCGGCAGGGACGATCGAGGTGGCCCCGCTGGCGTACATGCGCGGCCGGACGCTGAACGACGCGTTCATCATCCTCGACGAGGCGCAGAACACGAGCCCCGAGCAGATGAAGATGTTCCTCACCCGCCTCGGCTTCGAGTCGAAGATCGTGATCACGGGCGACGTGACGCAGGTCGACCTGCCGAACGGCACGAAGAGCGGTCTGCGCCAGGTCCAGGACATCCTGGAGGGCCTCGACGACGTGCACTTCTCGCGGCTCACCTCGCACGATGTCGTCCGGCACAAGCTGGTCGGCCGTATCGTCGACGCGTACGAGAAGTACGACAGCGAGAACGGCACCGAGAACGGCTCCCACAAGAGCCGCGGGCACAAACGTTCATAAACGGGAAGCAGACAAGCCAGCGCCATGTCGATCGACGTCAACAACGAGTCCGGAACCGAGGTCGACGAGCAGGCGATCCTCGACATCGCCCGCTACGCACTCGCGCGGATGCGCATCCACCCGCTCTCCGAGCTCTCGGTGATCGTCGTGGACGCCGACGCCATGGAGCAGCTGCACGTCCAGTGGATGGACCTGCCGGGCCCCACGGACGTGATGTCCTTCCCGATGGACGAGCTGCGCCCGCCGAGCCGGGACGACGACGCCGCGGAGGCCCCGCAGGGGCTGCTCGGCGACATCGTCCTGTGCCCGGAGGTCGCCGCGAAGCAGGGCCAGGAGGCCGCCACGCAGCACTCCATGGACACGGAGCTCCAGCTCCTCACCGTCCATGGCGTGCTGCACCTCCTCGGGTACGACCACGAGGAGCCCGACGAGAAGGCCGAGATGTTCGGCCTCCAGGCGGCGATCGTCGACGGGTGGCGCGCCGAGCAGGGCCTGACCGGGCCCTCTCCGGCGCCCACCGTCTCGTAGTGCCGTCATGAGTCTCCAACTCATCGCGGGCGCGATCGCGCTGGTCGTCGTCGCCTGGCTGGCGGCCTGCGCCGAGGCCGGCATCGCCCGGACGTCGAGCTTCCGCGCCGAGGAGGCGGTCCGCTCCGGGCGGCGCGGCAGCGCGAAGCTCGCCCAGGTCGCCGCCGACCCGACCCGCTATCTGAACGTGGCGCTGCTGGTCCGCGTCGCCTGCGAGATGGCCGCGGCCGCCCTCGTCACCTACGGCTGTCTGCGGTACTTCGACGAGACGTGGGAGGCGCTGCTCGTCGCGATCGGCGTGATGGTCCTCGTCTCGTACGTCGCCGTGGGCGTCTCGCCGCGCACCATCGGCCGCCAGCACCCGCTGAACACGGCGACCGCGGCGGCGTACGTGCTGCTGCCGCTGGCCCGGATCATGGGCCCCATCCCGCCGCTGCTCATCCTGATCGGTAACGCGCTGACGCCCGGAAAGGGCTTCCGCCGCGGCCCGTTCGCCTCCGAGGCGGAGCTGCGCGCGATGGTCGACCTCGCCGAGCAGGAGTCCCTCATCGAGGACGAGGAGCGCCGCATGGTGCACTCCGTCTTCGAGCTGGGCGACACCCTCGTCCGCGAAGTGATGGTGCCCCGCACCGACTTGATCGTCATCGAGCGCTACAAGACGATCCGGCAGGCGCTCACCCTCGCGCTCCGGTCCGGTTTCTCCCGCATCCCGGTCACGGGCGAGAGCGAGGACGACGTCGTCGGGATCGTGTACCTGAAGGACCTGGCCCGCAAGACGCACATCAACCGCGAGGCGGAGAACGAGCTGGTGTCGACGGCCATGCGCCCCGCCACCTTCGTCCCGGACACGAAGAACGCGGGCGACCTGCTGCGCGAGATGCAGCAGGAGCGCAACCACGTCGCCGTCGTCATCGACGAGTACGGCGGCACGGCGGGCATCGTCACCATCGAGGACATCCTCGAGGAGATCGTCGGCGAGATCACCGACGAGTACGACCGTGAGCTGCCGCCCGTGGAGGAGCTGGCCGACGGCTGCTACCGCGTGACGGCCCGGCTCGACATCGGCGACCTCGGGGAGCTCTTCGGGCTCGACGAGTTCGACGACGAGGACGTGGAGACGGTCGGCGGGCTGCTCGCGAAGGCGCTCGGCCGGGTGCCGATCGCGGGCGCGTCGGCGGTCGTGGAGCTGCCGGACGAGCGGGAGCTGAAGCTCACCGCGGAGTCGGCGGCCGGCCGGCGGAACAAGATCGTGACGGTGCTCGTGGAGCCGGTCGCGCCGATGGGCGCGGAGGCCGAGAAGGGCGAGAAAGGGGACTGAGGAGACATGACTCCGGATGAACTGCGCGCGTTCTGCCTGTCGTTCAACGACGTGGTGGAGGACTTCCCGTTCACCCCGGAGACCTCCGTCTTCAAGGTCGCGGGCAAGCTGTTCGCCCTGACGCGCCTGGACGGCAGCCCCCTCACCGTCAACCTCAAGTGCGAGCCGGACATCGCGGTCCAGCTCCGTCAGGCGCACCCGGAGATCGTGCCGGGCTATCACATGAACAAGCGCCACTGGAACACGGTGACGGTCGACGGAGAGCTCCCGGACGCGATGGTCCGGGAGCTCGTCGAGGACTCGTACGACCTGGTGGTCGCGGGCCTCCCGAGGGCGGTCAGACTCCGTCTCGACCGCCCCTGACCCGTCAGGCGGCGCCCTTCCGGCGCAGGCCGAGTCCCACCAGCGCGGCCGTCGCCAGCACCACGATCGCGTCGATCAGGAGCACCGTCCGGGTGCCGGACATCAGGTCCGTGCCGGTCGTCGCCAGGACCCCGAGCAGCGGGATGCCGACGGTGATGCCGACCTGCTGGGTGGAGGTGACCAGGCCGGTGGCCAGGCCCTGCTCCTCGTTCGGGACGCCCGAGGTGACCGTCACGCCGTACGAGATGATCGCGCCCAGGTGGAACATGCTCGCGAGGGACACGGCGGCCGTCGCCAGCCACACCGACCAGGAGCCCTCACCGAGCCCGAGCAGCGCCGCCACGAACAGGCCCTGCCCCAGCAGCGAGCCGATCAGCGTGCGGCGCGCCCCGAAGCGGCCGATGACCTTCGGCGCGGCCATCCCGGCGACCACCGAGAGCACGCCCTGCACCCCGAACACGAGGCCGGTCTGGAAGGCGGAGAGCCCCAGGATCTCCTGGAGGTAGAGGGTCAGCACGAAGACGACCGTCGACATCATCGAGAAGGTGACGAGCCCGCCGACGTTGCCCCAGGCCACGGAGCGGCGCCGCAGCATCGGCAGCGAGACCAGCGGGGCCGCACTGCGCGCCTCGACGGCGACGAAGGCCGCGAGCAGCAGCACGCCCGCCACCAGCGAGGCGATGACGTCGAGGCCGCCGAAGCCGCGCTCGGCCGCCGTCGACAGGGCGTAGATCAGGGAGAGCAGCCCGCCGGTGACGGTCACGGCGCCCGGCACGTCCAGGCGCGGCCGGTCCGGGGTGCGCGACTCGGGCAGCAGGCCCGGGGCGAGCGGCAGCACGATCAGCGCGAAGACGGTGAGCAGCCCCATGGTGGAGCGCCAGCCGAGGGTGTCCGTGAGGACGCCGCCCAGCACCATGCCGACGGTGAAGCCCAGGGAGAGCAGCGTCCCGGAGATCCCCAACGCCCGGTCGCGCTGCGGTCCTTCGGGGAATGTCGTGGTCAGCAGGGACATGCCGGTCGGCACGATGGCCGCCGCGCCCAGGCCCTGCAGCGCCCGGCCCGCCAGGAAGGACGCCGGGTCCCAGGCGAAGGTGGCGAGCAGCGAGGCGGCGCCGAACAGGGCGAGCCCGCCGAGGAACAGCCTGCGCCGCCCGAACAGGTCGCCGGTCCTGCCGAACAGGAGCAGGAAGCCGCCGGAGGGCAGCGCGAAGGCGGTGACGGCCCACTGGAGCGCCGACTGGCTCATGCCGAGGTCGGCGCCGAGCACGGGCAGCGCCACGTTCAGGACGGAGAAGTCCAGGGCGACCATGAACTGGGCGGCGCACAGGATGAAGAGGACGAGCTTGTCGCGGCCGGAGAGCTTGGGGACGGCGGGGGTGACCGTCGGCGTGGTGCGGGTGGGTGGGGTGAGGGTGTCGATCGCCATGGCAAGAGCATCCGGCGTCAGGAATGGACGTGGGGAGCGGGAACTTATCCTGGTGGCCGCACCACCAGACAGGGGGAGAGGACATGTCCAAGGCAGCCGCGGAGGAGAAGCCGGCCGACGAGGCCAAGACGCGCAGGCTCGCTGAGCTGCGCGAATTCCTGATGAGCCGCCGCGCCCGCGTGAGCCCCACGGAGGCCGGGCTGCCGGACGGCGGCGCGCGCCGCCGCACCCCCGGCCTGCGCCGCGAGGAGGTGGCCGTGCTCGCGGGCGTCGGCGCCTCCTGGTACCAGTGGCTGGAGCAGGGCCGCGACATCTCGGTGTCCCCGCAGGTCCTGGACTCGGTGGCCCGCGTCCTGAAGCTGTCCAGCGCGGAACGCCGCCACCTGTACGTCCTGTCGGGGCTGAACCCGCCCGCGCCCGAGGTCGAGCAGTCCGACCTGTACATGTGCGAGGGGCTGCAGCGGCTCATCGACGCGTGGATGCCGTTCCCGGCGCACATCATGGACCCCTACTACAACTGCGTGATGTACAACGACGCGGCCGGAATGGTCCTCGGCATGCGCCCCGAGAACACACAGAACTGCATCATCGACTTCTTCACGGACCCCATCTACCGCTCACGCAGCGCCAGTTGGGAGCAGAACGCGGCGTCGGTCGTGGCGCAGTTCCGGGCCGCCTGCTCCGATCACCCCGACGACGAGGGCTTCCAGGCGGTGATCACCGAACTGCGGGAGATCAGCCCGGAGTTCGTGGAGCTGTGGGAGCGCCGGGACATCCAGGCGGCGGGCCAGGTGCGCAAGGAGATCGTGCACCCGGTGGTCGGGGTGCTGCACGTCGAGTCGACGGCCATGAAGGTCCCCGCGCGCCCCGACCTCACGGTCGTGCTGCACACGCCGCTGCCGGAGGCGGACACGGCGGCGAAGCTGGAGTGGCTGGCGTCGCCGGAGGGGCGGCGGGGCTCGATGTATCCGGTGGCGATGTAGGCCGCGGGGCTTCGTATGCTCAGGGCATGACTCACAGCACGCCGGAGAGCACCCCGGACAGCACGCCCGAGAGCACGGAGCTCGGTCCCGAGGACCGCAAGATCGTCACGCTGGCCCGCTCGGCCCGCGCCCGCAACGGGGTCGCGGAGGGCGCCGCCGTCCGCGACGAGACGGGCCGCACCTACGTCGCCGGCACGGTCTCGCTGAACTCCCTGAAGCTGTCCGCGCTGCAGACGGCGGTGGCGATGGCGGTGGCGTCCGGGGCGGAGTCCCTGGAGGCTGCGGCGGTCGTCTCCACGGCGGAGACGGTCGCGGCGTCGGACCTCGCGGCGGTCGGCGACCTGGGCGGGGCGGGGACGCCGGTGTTCTTGGCGGGGGCGGACGGCGCTGTGCGGGCGCGTGCGACGGCCGGCTAGTTCCTTTTCCTTTCCCCGACCCCGCCCCTTCCCGAATCAGCCGCTCCGCGGCCCTGGGCGGGCCTGGCTATCTCTAGCCCGTCCGGCGTTTGAGGACGAGGCCGTTCAGGCCGATATGGGGGTCTAGGGGCGAAGCCCCAGGAAGGGCGCCCCAGGGGCGACGGAGTCGCCGGATTCGGGAAGGGGCGGGACTGGGGAAAGGAAACCCTCAAGCCGACCGGCGGAACCCGATCGTCGGCACCGCCCGCCGCAGCGGCCAAGGCCGCGACACCGCAGGCAGCTTCCCCTCCAGGAACCCGTACCGCCGCAGCGCCACAGGATCCTGCCCCGCCACATCCCGCACCCGCCGCCACCAGGCCGCAACCTCCGCCCACCCGGGCGCAGAAAGGGAGCCCCCGAACTCCTGCACGGACAACGCCGCCGTGAGCCCCGCGAAGGCGAGCCGGTCCGCCAGCGGCCACCCCGCGAGCGTGCCCGTCACGAACCCCGCCACGAACACGTCCCCCGCCCCCGTGGGATCCAGCGCCTCGACCTCGATCGCGGGCACGTCCGCGGTCTCCCCGGTCCGCCCGTCCACCGCGTACGCGCCCTCCGCGCCCAGCGTCACCACAGCCAGCGGCACATGCTCGGTCAGCGCCCGGGCCGCCGCCCGCGGACAGTCGGTGCCCGTGTACCGCATGGCCTCCGCCGCGTTCGGCAGGAACGCCTCGCAGTACGCGAGGTCGGGCAGGCTCGCCAGGTCCCAGCGCCCGGTGTCGTCCCAGCCCACATCGGCGAAGATCCGGGTGCCGGACGCCGCGGCCTGGGCGACCCAGGGGGCCCGGACACCGGGCACGAGCGAGGCGACGGCGGCCCGGGACCGGGGCGGGCATGCCTCCCCGGCCGCGTCCCCCGCGAGCGGCACCTCCGCCACGGGCGGCTCGTGCCCGTGGCTGACCATGGTGCGCTCGCCCTCGTACGCCATGGAGACGGTCACCGGCGAGTGCCAGCCGGGGACGGTGCGGGACGGGGTGAGGTCGATGCCCTCGCCCTGTTCGAGGGTGTCCCAGCAGTACTCGCCGTAGTGGTCGTCACCGAAGGCGGCCGCGAGCGAGGTGTGCAGGCCGAGCCGGGCGAGCGCGGTCGCCATGTTGGCCACGCCGCCGGGGCTCGACCCCATGCCCCGGGCCCAGGACTCGGTCCCGCGCACGGGCGCGGAGTCGAGCCCGGTGAAGATGATGTCGAGGAAGACGGTGCCGGTCAGATAGACGTCGCAGGGCGGATCGCCCGCTCTGCGGCTGTCCTTGAGCGGGTCGACGGCGGGCGGCTTGGCGGGTACGACCATGCAGGCAACGTAACCGAAACCCCCGCCCCAGGTGCGCATCACCCGTCACCGGGACGGCACTTCAGGAACTCGCCCCCCGTCGCGCCCCCGTCACCGACGCGCGCCCGTCACCGACGGACCACTCCGGCCCCGGCACCGACGGACCACTCCGGCCCCGACACCTGGGCGACGCGCCCCTCACCGGCCGCACGGCAGGCACCCCACCCCACACACCTCCCCCACCCCACACGCCTCCCCCACCTCACACCCCCCACCTCACCGCACAAGCTCGGCCGGCTCCCCCAGCCGCGTCAGCTTCCGCGGGTTCGCCGTCGCGTAGATCCGGCTCACCCGCCCGTCCGCCACCACGACACTCACCGCGGCCAGTTGCCCGTCCGCCTCGACGCGCCCCGCGAGCGCGCCGTTGAGCCACACCGCCGAGACCGTGCGGCCGGGGCGCGCGAGCAGCCGCGCCACGAGTGCGGCGCCGTGCAGCGGTTCCAGCGCGGCGTTCGCGAGCCCGCCACCGTCGGCGACCATGACCACGTCCGGCGCCATGACCTCCATCAGCTCCGCGATCGTCCCGGTGCGCAGCGCGGCCAGGAACCGCTCCACCACGGCCTGTTGCTCCGCCCGGTCCACGCTCACCCGCGGCCGCCGGGCCGCCACGTGGTCGCGGGCCCGCCGGGCGATCTGCCGTACCGCCGCCGCGGACTTCCCGACGGCCCCGGCGATCTCCCCGTACGGCATGTCGAAGACCTCACGGAGGACGAACACCGCCCGTTCCGTCGGCCCGAGCGTCTCCAGCACGGTGAGCAGCGCCATGGAGACGCTCTCCGCGAGCTCGACGTCCTCGGCGATGTCGGGGCGGGTCAGCAGCGGCTCCGGCAGCCACTCGCCGACGTAGTCCTCGCGGCTGCGCGACAGTGTCCGCAGCCGGTTGAGCGCCTGCCGGGTGACGGTCCTGACGAGGTACGCCCGGGCGTCGCCCACCCGCGCGCGGTCGACGCCCGCCCAGCGCAGCCAGGACTCCTGCACCACGTCCTCGGCGTCGGCCGCCGAGCCGAGCATCTCGTACGCGACGGTGAACAGCAGGCTGCGATGGGCGACGAAGGGATCCTCGGCCGTCATGCCGGGGACACCACGTCGGAGTTCCGCCCGGGGCGGGCGGCCAGCGGAATCTCGCACGACTCGGAGTAGCCCTGCGAGGTGATGCCGTGCGCGGTGTTGCAGCGGCCGGCGAAGTTGGCGAAGCCGATGAACACCGTGAGCTCCACCATCGCCGCCGGGCCGAGCCGGTCGAGCAGGCCCGCGTACAGCTCGTCGGTGACGGTCGGCGGCGTGTTCGTCATGGCCTCCGCGTACGCGAGGACGTCCCGCTCCAGCGGTGCGAACACCTCCGAATCCCGCCAGCGCGGCACCTGGCTCGCCTTGGCCAGGTCCAGGTCCTGGTGCTGCGCCTGGAAGTAGTTGATGTCGAGGCACCAGCTGCAGCCGATCTGCGCGGCGACGGCCATGTGCGCGAACGTCTTCAGGCTCGCGTCGACCGCGCCCCACCCGGCCAGCCCGGCCGTGAACTCCTGGCTGGTCCTGGCGACTTCAGGGTGGTGCGCCAGCACCTCGTTGGGCTCGGGCACGGCGCCGAGCTGCTTGATCATGGCCTCGCGGACCTCGGGGGCGAGTGCGGCCTTGGGAATGCGGAGCGTCACGGTTCTCTCCCTGTGTGCCTGTGTGTCGGTGTGCCTGGGTGTCGGTGTGCCGACGGGCTCTGCCTGGCCGGCTGTCGGCCCGTTCGACATGAAGACACCGGCGGGGCCCGGGATGTGACAGGCCCCGCCGTACGCCCCCGGGAGGACCGGCTAGCGGGCCGGCTCGGGAGCCAGCTCGGCCTCGATCAGGTCCGCGGCCCGCTCCGCCCCTCCCTCGGCCCGCGCGGCCGCCTTCAACTGCGCGCTGCGCAGGGCGACTTCGGGGTCACCGGCCAGGTCGAGCAGGGCCGCCCGCAGGGCGTCCGCCGTCGCCTCCCCGGTGTCGAGCCGACGCCCCACCCCGAGCTCGACCAGCCGGTCCGCGTTGACCGGCTGCTCCGCCCCCTGCGGCACCGCGATCATCGGCACCCCCGCGGCGAGCCCCTCGCTCGCGCTGCCCATCCCCGCATGCGTCACAAAGGCGTCCGCCTGCTGCAGGACGGCCAACTGCGGTACCCAGGAGTGCACTTCGACGTTGGCGGGCAGGGCATCCCCCAGCTCGGCGGCCGTGACGTGCTTGCCGATCTGCAGCACGACGTGCCACCCCGGCAGGTCCCCGAAGGCGGCGACGCACTCCCGGTAGAAGCCGGGCTGCTTCGTGTACGCGGACCCGAGCGAGACGAGCAGCACCTTCTTGCCCGCGGCGCCGGCGGGCCGCTCCCAGCTCTCCCGCGTCACCCGCTCCCCGGAACAGGACCCCACGAAGCCGACCCGCTTCGCGTCGACCCGCTCCGCGTTCATCTGCATGGCTTCGGGGATCATGGCGATGGTCCGCGGCGCCGTCCCCGAGAACGCGCCGACGTCCAGCGTCGTGGCCCCGCACCCGGCGAGCCACGCACCGAACCGGGCCTCGAGCTCCGCGGCCCCGGGCAACTGGGCGAGCTGGGCACCCACTTCCTCCTCGTACCCCTCCCAGGCCACATAGGTGGGGGACAGCTGCAGGAACGGCCGCCCCTGCGCCTCCGCGAGCGCCCGCGCGACGTACGCACCGATGTCGTAGAGGTACAGGTCGGCCGGGTCCTCGTCGTACACCTCGTGCAGCCGGGGCAGCACGGCCTTCGCGTCGTCGAGGAAGAGTCCGCTCGCCTCGATCGGGTCCTCGGGCCAGATGTTGTCCCGGAAGGGGAGCGTGGAGTCGACGGGGACGAGTTCGGCGCCGGTGGGCTCGATGAGACCGGCGGTGGCCGGGTCGTTGGCGTACGTCACGCGGTGACCGCGCGCGACCAGCTCCCGGATGATCTCCAGGCTGGGCAGGACGTGGCTGACCATGGGGACGCCGACCATGGCGATATGGGCAGGGCGACGGGACAGTCGTCGAGACATGGGGGTTCCTTCGATGCGTGAGGCGGGGCTGCTACGGATCCGGACACGACGGCCCCGCCGCACGGCACGCGCGGATCGTCAGCGCGGGGTGCGGGGCGGGGCCAGAGGGCCGTGTCAGCCGTAGATCTGCAGGAAGGAGTCCATGCGGGGAACCGTAGCCCGCCCCCGCAGCTCAGTCGAACGAATATGCCTCGACCTCTGCCAGGTACCGCGCCCGCAGCTCCTCCTCCGCCGCGCTCCCGTCGAGGAACGACGCCAGGAAGGAATTGCGCGCCAGCTCCCGCAGCCGCTCCTGGCCGAGCCCGAGCGCCTCGTGCACGGCGTGGAAGGTGTCGTCCACATAGCCGCCGAAGTACGCCGGGTCGTCGGAGTTCACGGTGCACAGCAGCCCGGCGTCCATCATGCGGGGCAGCGGGTGCTCCTCCAGGACGTCGATGGCGCGCAGCCGGACGTTCGACAGCGGGCACAGGGTGAGCGGGACCCGGTCCGCGACGAGCCGCCGGACCAGCTCCGGGTCCTCCAGCGACCGCAGGCCGTGATCGATCCGCTCGACCCCGAGCAGGTCGAGCGCCTCCCATACGTACGAGGGGTCGCCCTCCTCGCCCGCGTGCGCGACCTTGCGCAGCCCGAGCTCGGCCGCCGCCGCGTACACCTCGGTGAACTTCGAGGCGGGGTTGCCCACTTCGGCGGAGTCGAGGCCGACGCCGGTGATGTGGTCGAGGTACGGGCGGGCGGCTTCGAGGGTCTCCATCGCGGACGCGGCGGACTGGTCGCGCAGGAAGCACATGATGAGCCGGGTGGAGATCCCGTGGCGCTCCTCGCTGCGGGCGAGGGCCCGGGTCAGGCCCGTCACGACCGTGCCCATCTCCACGCCCCGGGCCGCGTGCGCCTGCGGGTCGAAGAAGATCTCCGCGTGCCGCACGCCCTGCGCGGCGGCCCGCGTCAGATACGCCTCGGCGAGCTCCTCGAAGTCGGCCTCGGTGCGGAGCACGGCCATGAGCCCGTAGTAGAGGTCGAGGAAGGACTGCAGATCGTCGAAGAGGTACGCCTTGCGCAGCTCTTCGGTGTCGGCGTAGGGGAGTTGGACGCCGTTGCGGGCGGCGAGCGCGAAGGCGAGCTCGGGTTCGAGGGTGCCTTCGATGTGGAGGTGGAGTTCGGCCTTGGGGAGGGGCATGGCGGTGCTCTCGTTCAGGTGGTGCGTTCAGGGGGTGCGCTGGGGGTTCAGGGGGTGCGCTGGGGGTTCAGGTGCTGCGCTTGGGCACGGGGACGCGCATCAGGTCCTGCGCGACGGTCAGTTCACCCTCGAACCCGGCGGCCCGTGCCTGCCGCGCGAAGTCGTCGGGGTCGGGGTAGCGCTGGCTGAAGTGGGTGAGGACGAGATGGCGTACGCCGGACTCGCGCGCGACGGCCGCGGCCTGACCGGCGGTCAAGTGCCCGTGGTCGGAGGCGAGTTGCCTGTCCTCGTCGAGGAAGGTCGACTCGATGACGAGCATGTCGCAGCCCTCGGCGAGCGCGTACACGCCGTCGCACAGCCGGGTGTCCATCACGAAGGCGAACCGCTGCCCGCGCCGCGCCTCGCTCACGTCGTCGAGCGAGACCCCGCGCAGCTCCCCCGCCCGCTGCAGCAGCCCCACGTCGGGCCCCTTGATGCCGTGCTCGGCGAGCAGCGCGGGCAGCATGCGCCGCCCGTCGGGCTCGACGAGCCGGTAGCCGAAGGACTCGACGGGGTGGGAGAGCTTCCGTGCCTCCAGGGTGTACGAGGGGGTGGCGGCGAGCAGCCCCTCCCCGACGACCGGCACTTGGGCGATCTCCACGGTCTCGCGGTAGGCGGTGGCGTACCGGAGGCGGTCGAAGAAGTGCTGTCCGGAGCCCGGGTAGTGGGCGGTGACGGGATGCGGAACCCGGTCGAGGTTGATCCGCTGGACCACCCCGGCCAGACCGAGCGAGTGGTCCCCGTGGAAGTGCGTGACGCAGATCCGGTGCAGGTCGTGCGCGGCGACCCCGGCACGCAGCATCTGCCGCTGCGTGCCCTCACCGGGGTCGAAGAGCAGCCCGTCCCCGTCCCAGAGCAGCACGTAGCCGTTGTGGTTGCGGTGCCGGGTCGGGACCTGGCTGGCGGTGCCGAGGACCACCAATTCACGTGCGGACAAGGCGCGTTACCGGGCTATCCGGGGGGCCACTGGAGGCCGCGGCCGCCCAGGACGTGGGCGTGCGCGTGGAAGACGGTCTGGCCCGCACCGGAGCCGGTGTTGAACACGGTCCGGTAGCTGTCGAGCTTCTCCTCGGCGGCGACCACGCCGACCTCGCGCAGCACGTCGGCGGCGATCTCGGGCTCGGCGGCGCCGAGGGAGGCGGCGTCCGGGTGGTGCACCTTGGGGATGACCAGGATGTGGGTGGGGGCCTGCGGGTTGATGTCGCGGAAGGCGACGGTGGTCTCGGTCTCCCGGACGATCGTCGCCGGGACCTCCTTTGCGACGATCTTGCAGAACAGGCAGTCGGCCTGCGGTTCACCCGCCATCGGGCGCCCTCCTGGGTCCTCGATCAACACGAACGTTCGCATCGTATCGGGCGTTCAAGTGCCGGACGGGGCAGCTCCGGCCCGTCCGGCGCTCGCGGAACGGGAGAACTAACCCGGCAGCCCCGGCAGCTCGGGCGCCACCCGGGCCCCCCTCTCCTCCAGCGCGCTCAGCGCCAGCCGAACCGCCTCGTCCAGCTGAGGGTCCCGCTCCCCCACATGGTCCCCGGGAGTGACCACGACCTCCACATCAGGATCCACCCCGTGGTTCTCCACCCCCCATCCGTAACCCTCCATCCAGAACGCGTACTTCGGCTGCGTCACCAACGTCCCGTCCACCAGCCGGTACCGGCTGTCGATCCCGATGACCCCGCCCCACGTCCGCGTCCCCACCACGGGCCCGATCCCCAGCGCCTTGATCGCCGCGTTCACGATGTCCCCGTCCGAGCCGGAGAACTCGTTGGCGACGGCCACCACGGGCCCCCGCGGCGCGTCCATCGGGTAGCTCAGGGCCCGCGACCCCCGCGGCAGGTCCCAGCCCACGATCTTCCGCGCCAGCTTCTCCACCACCAGCTGGGACGTGTGGCCGCCCCGGTTCTCCCGCACGTCGACGATCAGCCCCTCCCGCGCGACCTCCACCCGCAGGTCGCGGTGGATCTGCGCCCACCCGGGAGCCTGCATGTCCGGCACGTGCAGATACCCCAGCCGCCCCCCGGACAGCTCGTGCACATACGCCCGCCGCCCCGCGACCCACGCGTGGTACCGCAGCGGCTCCTCGTCGTCCACGGGGATCACCACCGCGTGTCGTGGATCGCCGCCCCCCGCGGGCGAGATGGTCAGCTCCACGGGCTTGCCCGCCGTACCGACGAGGAGCGGTCCGGGGCCGGTGACGGGGTCGACGGGCCGCCCGGCGACCGCGAGCACCGCGTCCCCGGGCCGCACCGCGACGCCGGGCGCGGCGAGCGGCGACTGGGCGGCGGGGTCGGAGGTCTCGGACGGCAGGATGCGGTCGATGCGCCACGCCCCGTCCGCGCCCCGCGAGAGGTCCGCGCCGAGCAGCCCCTGACGGGTCTCCGCGCTGCCCCAGCCGCCGCGCGGCGTCACATACGCGTGCGAGGTGCCGAGTTCGCCCGCGACCTCCCAGAGCAGGTCCACCAGGTCGTCGTGGGTGGCCACCCGCTCCAGGACCGGGCGGTAGCGGTCCAGGATCCCCTCCCAGTCCACCCCGCCCAGGTCCGGGCGCCAGAAGTTGTCGCGCATGAGGCGGCCCGCCTCGTCGTACATCTGCCGCCACTCGGCGACCGGATCGACGCTCTGCCGCACCCGCGACAGGTCGACGGTGATGTTGGAGTCGCTGTCCTCGTCCCCGGAGGCGCGGCGGTCGCTGGGGACGACCTTCAGCGCCTCGCCCGTCCACAGCAGCACCCGCTTGCCGTCCCCGCTGACCGCGAAGTGGTCGGCGTCCGCGGCGAGTTGCTCGACGCGGTGCTGCACCAGGTCGTACCGGCCCAGCTCGGTCTTGGGGTCCGGGTCGGACGGCGTGGCCCGGGACGCGCCGAGCACCCCGAGCACGGGGTGGCGCAGCCACAGCAGCCCGTCCTTGGCGGCGCGCAGCGTCGTGTAGCGGGCCGCCTCGACGGGGAACGGCACCGTGCGGTCGGCGAGTCCGTCGAGGTCGATACGGGTGACGGGGGCGCCCTCGCTGTCGGGCGTCTCGTCCTTGTCGGGGGCCTCGAAGGGGCGGCCGTGGCGCTGCGGCCCGAAGGGGGACGGCGTGGTCGCGGCGAGCGTGATCAGGTGCGGCCGGGAGCCGCCCACGAAGGCCAGGTCGAAGACGTGCTCGTCGTAGACCGGGTCGAAGGCGCGCGCCGACAGGAACGCGAGGTGCTTGCCGTCGAGCGTGAACGCGGGCGAGTAGTCGCGGAAGCGCAGCGGCGTCGCCTCCGAGACCGACAGGTCCGCGGTGTTGGCGAGCTTGAGCTGGCGCAGCGGCCGCGGCCCGGCGTGCGACCAGGCGAGCCAGGCCGAGTCGGGCGAGAAGACGAGCCCGGTGGCGTCGCCGTCCTCGCTGCGGTCGACCTCGCGCACCTCGCCGCTGTCCCGCTCCACGAGCAGGACCCGGCCGTCGTGGGAGGCGACGGCGGCGCGGCTGCCGTCGGGCGCCATGGCGAGGGACAGGACGCGGCCGAGCTGTCCGGCGGCGAGCCTGCGCGGCGTCGCCGCGGGCGCGAGGCCCGTCGCGGGCGCGAACTCCAGGGCGTCGTCGCCCTCCGCGTCGGTCACCCAGACGACGTGCTCCTCGCCGTCCACCCGGAAGGTGCGGGGCAAGCGGGCCCGCACCCCGTCCTTGGCGGCGAGCGCGCGGGCGGGCCCCGAGCGGTGCGTGACCCAGTGCACGGCGCCGCGCACAGCGACGGCGCTGCCACGCCCGGTGTGGTCGGGCTCGGCGGCACCGAACCAGCGGGCCGCGTTCACGGGGTGGGGCTGCAGGTCGGTGCGCTGGCCGCCGAGGCGGATGTCGAGGCGGCGCGGCTCGGCCTCCGACAGGTCGTCCAGGAGCCAGAGTTCACCGGCCGAGGCGTAGACGACGCGGGTGCCGTCGGTGGCGGCGTGCCGGGCGTAGAAGCCGTTGATGCCGGTGTGCCGGCGCAGGTCCGAGCCGTCGGGGAGGGAGGAGTAGACGGCTCCGACGCCCTCATGGTCGGAGAGGAACGCGATCCTCTCCCCCACCCACATCGGGTACTCGATGTTCGCGTCGAGATCCTCATGGACCCGTACGAACCCTTCGGCACCCTCGTGCTCACCGGGCTCCCGGATCCACAGCTTGCCCGCCGTCCCGCCCCGGTACCGCTTCCACCAGGCGGCCTCCCGCCCCATCGGCGCGGACAGCAGCAACTCCTGGGGCCCGAAGGCGACATCGCCCACGATCCCGTACGGCAGGACCCGCGCGGGCCCCCCGTCGAGCGGCACGGCCCGCGCCCAGGTGCGGCGCAGCGACGCCTGGCCCTGGGTGCTGAGTGCGAGGACGTCCCCGTCCGGGGTCCAGCCGCGCACGGATGTCTTCCAACTCCCCCAGTACGTCAGCCTTTTGGAGGAACCGCCGTCGACAGGCGCCACATACGCCTCGGGCGCCCCGTCCTTCGTGGACGTCCAGGCGACGGTGGTGCCGTCCGGGGAGATCCGGGGGTGGTTCACCGGCATGTTGTCGGCGCTGACCCGCCAGGCGCGGCCGCCGTCCAGGGCGGCCACCCAGACGTCGTCCTCGGCGGTGAAGGCGATCAACTCGCCGTGCAGGTGCGGAAATCGGAGATACCCAGGGTGCGCGGTCTGTGTCACTCGATCAGCCTACGTGCTCGGTCCGACAGTCCGGCCTCACTTGCCGGGCTGGACGGTGACGGTGACCGTGACGGTCGGGTCGGGCTCGTGCCAGGTCGGATCGGGCTTCGGGTCCGGATCGGGGTCGGGCTTGGGGTCCGGCTCCGGGTTCGGCTCCTCGGTCTGCGGCGGACCGCCCTCGCAGTTGCCGAGGACGCTGACGCGGAACCACTCCTTGCCCTCGACACGGGCGGTCAAGTCCCCGCGTACGCACCGGTCTTCGACCTCGTCGGTGACCTTCCCCGTGAGGGTGATGTCGCGGCCGTCCTCAGCCTCGCCCCGGCAGTCCACCGAGGCGGCGCCCACGTTCTTCTCACTGTTGTTGTCGACGACCTTGGCCTTGCCGTACGTGGCCGTGCAGTTCAGCCAGCGCACATCGACGTGCTGCCGCTCCAGTTCGCGCGTCCCCATCTGGTCGGTGGTGACCGCGACCGCGGCGAAGTTCATCTGCCCGCCCGATTCCATCTGGCCGTCGGCAGGCTCACAGGCCGACAGCGCCGACATGCCCACGGCGGCGGCCCCTGCCAGGGCGACGCCCATGAGCGACCGGCGTTCGCGTAATCGCCTCATGGCCCCCATGAAGGGCAGGGTGCCACTGGGAGCGCCGCCGCGGTAGACCGCTTGCGGACACGGAGTGGACTCGTGTCGGCCTGTACGGCGGCCGAAAGAGAGTCAACCTTCAGGAGGACCGCAGCAGCAGCCACTCCTGGAGCTCCACCAAGTTCCCCTCGGGGTCCTTGAGATGGGCCACCCGCATGCGGTCCGTCAGCGGCGCGGGCCCATGCGCGATGACCGCGCCGCGCGCGACGATCTGCGCGCAGTACGCGTCCAGGTCGTCCACCCGCAGCACCACGAGCGAGCGGTGCCCCGTCGCCGACTCGCCCAGCTCGCCCAGGAGTTGGGCCATCATCGCCCGGTCCTGGAGCGCGATGCCCGCGGATCCGACGGCCGGGCTGAACTTCTCGTACGGTCCGTCGGCCGCCCCCGACTGGGGCTTCAGGCCGAGCACCTCACCGTAGAAGCGGTAGCAGGCGCGGAAGTCCGACACCAGCAGCCGTACCTGCGCGAGTTCCACGAAATCCCCCTGTTGCGCGCCGAGTCGGCGCGGGTGGGGCGGGTCAGGACCAGCGGCCGGTGCGCCCCAGGAGCAGCGCGGCCGCGGCCGTCCCCGCCGTCGACGTACGCAACACGCTACGCCCGAGCCGGAAGGGACCCGCACCCGCGTCGGCGAAGAGCGCCAACTCCTCGGGGGAGACGCCTCCTTCGGGCCCGACCACGAGGACGATGTGGCCCGTCTGCGGCAGCGCCGCCGTGGCGAGCGGTTCGCTGCCCTCCTCGTGCAGGACGGCCGCGAAGTCGGCGGCCTCGAGCAGCGCCGCGACCTGCTTGGTGGTGGCGAGCTCCGCCACCTCGGGGAAGCGCACCCGGCGCGACTGCTTGCCCGCCTCGCGCGCCGTCGCCCGCCACTTGGTGAGCGCCTTGACGCCCCGCTCGCCCTTCCACTGCGTGATGCAGCGCGCGGCGGCCCACGGCACGACCGCGTCGACGCCGGTCTCCGTCATGGTCTCGACGGCGAGTTCGCCCCGGTCGCCCTTGGGCAGGGCCTGGACGACGGTGATGCGCGGCGCCTGAGCGGGCTCCTCGCGCACCGCCTCCAGGCGCACCGTGAGCCGGTCCTTGCCCTCGGCGGCCACGACGACGCCCGGCGCCCAGCGGCCCGCCCCGTCGGTCAGGACCACGTCCTCACCGGCGCGCAGCCGCTTCACGGAGACGGCGTGCCGCCCCTCGGCCCCGTCGAGCACGAACTCCCGGCCGCCCTCCCCGGAAAGCCCCTCGGCGACGAACACCGGCGCCGTCATGCCACGCCCCCGGCGCCCTGCGCGCTCTGCTCTCCCTTGGGCTCCTCGCACAACGCGGCCGTCGCCGCGTCGAGTTCGGCCTTCAGGACCTCGACCAGCTGTCCGGCGGGCAGCTCCCGCGCCATCCGGTGCCCCTGCCCGGCCCACAGCGCCATGCCCTGCGCGTCCCCGGCCTTCGCGGCGGCCTTGCGCAGCGGGCTGGTGAGGTGGTGGATCTGCGGGTAGGCGGCGGGGGCGTACGGGCCGTGCTCGCGCATGAAGCGGTTGACGAGGCCGCGCGCGGGCCGCCCGGAGAAGGCCCGCGTCAACTCCGTCCGTACGAAGAGGGGGTTGGTCATGGCCTGCTTGTGCAGCGCGTTGGCGCCCGACTCGGGGCAGACCAGGAACGCCGTGCCGAGCTGGGCCGCGTCGGCTCCGGCGGCGAGCACGGCGGCGATCTGCGCGCCCCGCATCAGGCCGCCGGCCGCGATCACCGGCAGCTGAACCGTTTCGCGCACCTGGGTGAGCAGCGAGAGCAGCCCGAGCCCCGCCCCGTCGGTCTCCGGGTTGTCCCGGTGGGTGCCCTGGTGGCCGCCCGCCTCGACGCCCTGCACGCACACCGCGTCGGCGCCCGCCCACTGCGCGGTCTGCGCCTCCTCGGGCGTGGTGACCGTGACGACGGTGAGGGTGCCCACGCGCGCGAAGGCGTCGAAGACGTCCCGGGTGGGGCAGCCGAAGGTGAAGGAGACGACCGGCACGGGGTCGTCGAGCAGGATCGCCAGCTTGGCGTCGTACCCGTCGTCCCGCCCGCTGTCGGGGTCGCCGAGCTCGCTCTCGTACCAGGTGGCCTCACCGGCGAGCTGATTGCGGTAGACCTCGACGGCGGCCTGGTCGGCACAGTCGGGCTGCGGCATGAACAGGTTGACGCCGAAGGGCCGCGACGTGAGCCCCCGCACCTGCTTGACCTCTTGGTACATCCCGTCGGCCGTCTTGTACCCGGCGGCCAGGAAGCCCAGGCCCCCGGCCTCGGACACGGCACCCGCGAGCTGCGGCCCGGAGGCACCGCCCGCCATGGGGGCCTGCACGATCGGATAGGGGCAGAGATCGGTCAATGGGGAGGCCATGACGGCATCGTGCCACGTTCGTCCCGGGGCACCGAATCGCCCCTTCCGGTACGCATCCGCCACGCACACACGAAGCGGCGCCCCTCCCCCGAAGGGAAGAGGCGCCGCCCGAAGCCTCAGCGGGACTACCGCCCGTTGAACGCATCCTTCAACCGCGAGAACAGGCCCTGCTGCCCCGGCTGCCGCGCCACCCCGGGGGACGACCCCCGGACCCCCAGCC
>NZ_JBHYJB010000005.1:263332-269154 GCF_042740175.1 Streptomyces sp. NPDC059009
GCCGATGACCACTACCGCCCGTTGAACGCATCCTTCAACCGCGAGAACAGGCCCTGCTGCCCCGGCTGCCGCGCCACCCCGGGGGACGACCCCCGCACCCCCAGCCGATGACCACTACCGCCCGTTGAACGCATCCTTCAACCGCGAGAACAGGCCCTGCTGCCCCGGCTGGAACTGCCCCGTGGGCCGCTCCTCGCCGCGCGCCTTCGACAGCTCCCGCAGCAGCCGCTCCTGCTCGGGGTCGAGCTTCGTCGGCGTGAGCACCTCGACGTGCACGATGAGGTCGCCGCGCCCGCCGCCGCGCAGGTGCGTGACGCCGCGCCCGTGCAGCGGGATCGACTGGCCGGACTGGGTGCCGGGCCGGATGTCGACCTCCTCCATCCCGTCCAGCGTCTCCAGCGGCACCTTCGTGCCGAGGGCGGCCGCCGTCATGGGGATGGTCACCGTGCAGTGCAGATCGTCGCCGCGCCGCTGGAAGACGGGGTGCGGCAGCTCATGGATCTCGACGTAGAGGTCACCGGCGGGACCGCCTCCCGGCCCCACCTCACCCTCACCGGCGAGCTGGATCCGCGTGCCGTTGTCCACACCGGCCGGGATCTTCACGGTCAGCGTCCGCCGCGAGCGGATGCGCCCGTCGCCCGCGCACTCGGGGCACGGCGTGGGCACCACGGTCCCGAAGCCCTGGCACTGCGGGCACGGCCGCGAGGTCATGACCTGGCCGAGGAAGGACCGCGTGACCTGCGAGACCTCACCGCGACCGCGGCACATGTCACAGGTCTGCGCGGACGTCCCCGGAGCGGCACCCTCACCACTACAGGTCGTACAGACGACCGCCGTGTCGACCTGGATGTCCTTGGTGGTCCCGAAGGCGGCCTCGTCCAGCTCGACCTCGAGCCGGATCATGGCGTCCTGGCCGCGACGGGTCCGCGACCGCGGCCCGCGCTGGGACGCCGTACCGAAGAACGCGTCCATGATGTCCGAGAAGTTCCCGAACCCGCCCTGGCCGAAGCCGCCCGCGCCCCCGCCGCCCGCCTGGGACAGGGGGTCGCCGCCGAGGTCGTAGACCTGCTTCTTCTGCGGGTCGGAAAGGACCTCGTAGGCGGCGTTGATCTCCTTGAAGCGCTCCTGCGTCTTCGGATCCGGGTTCACGTCCGGATGGAGCTCGCGCGCCAGCCTTCGGAAAGCCTTCTTGATCTCGTCCTGGGAAGCGTCGCGGCGCACGCCGAGTACGGCGTAATAGTCCGTGGCCACTTACGACTCCGCCAGGATCTGTCCGACGTAACGTGCCACTGCGCGTACTGCTCCCATCGTTCCCGGATAGTCCATGCGGGTCGGGCCGACCACGCCTAGTTTTGCTACTGCCTCACTGCCCGAACCGTAGCCGACCGAGACCACGGAAGTGGAGCTGAGCCCCTCGTGGGCGTTCTCATGACCGATCCGTACGGTCATGCCCGAATCCGTAGCCTCACCAAGCAACTTGAGGAGCACGACCTGCTCCTCAAGCGCTTCGAGGACCGGCCGGATGGTGAGGGGAAAGTCATGTCCGAAGCGGGTGAGATTGGCGGTGCCGCCGATCATCAGCCGCTCCTCGGTCTCCTCGACGAGCGTTTCCAGGAGGGTGGAGAGCACCGTGGCCACCGTGGCCCGGTCCTCCGCCTCGAAGGACTCCCCGAGGTCCTGCACCAGCTGCGGCACGTCCGCGAACCGGCGTCCGGCGACCCGGCTGTTGAGCCGCGCCCGCAGATCCGCGAGCGAGGTCTCCCCGAACGGGGCCGGGCAGTCGATCATGCGCTGCTCGACCCGGCCCGTGTCCGTGATCAGGACGAGCATGAGCCGCGCGGGAGCCAGCGAGAGCAGCTCCACGTGCCGCACGGTCGAGCGCGTGAGCGAGGGGTACTGCACGACCGCGACCTGCCGCGTCAGCTGCGCGAGCAGCCGTACGGTGCGCCCGACGACGTCATCGAGGTCGACGGCGCCGTCAAGGAAGTGGTGGATGGCCCGCCGCTCGGGGGCGGTCATCGGCTTGACGCCCGCGAGCTTGTCGACGAAGAGCCGGTAGCCCTTGTCGGTCGGGATCCGCCCCGCGCTGGTGTGCGGCTGGGCGATGAACCCTTCCTCCTCGAGCGCGGCCATGTCATTGCGCACGGTGGCCGGCGAGACCCCGAGGCGGTGCCGCTCGGTCAGCGCCTTGGACCCGACCGGCTCCTCGGTCCCCACGTAGTCATGGACGATGGCGCGCAGCACCTCAAGCCTGCGTTCACTGAGCATCCGTGCTCACCTCCGCCTGTCCGTCCACTGGAGCCCCGCTTCCCCGCCCTGGCACTCACCATTGCCGAGTGCCAGCTGTCACCGGGCCAGTGTACGGCCGTGAGGTACGGGCCCGGCAAGGGCGGACCCCCCGATGTCATCCCGACGGGCAAGGCGGGGGCACGGTGGCGACGTCGCTCCGAGGTGGTGGGGGGGGCGGGCGGGAGGCGCGGGCGGGACAGGCGAGCAGGGCGGCATCAGCAGCCGTCCGCGCAGGGGCGTGAACGGGCATGGGCGCAGGTCTGCCCGAGAGTGCGGCTGCCGCCGGGCCCCGTCGGCGCTAGCGTCACCGTTATGGACATCACGCCCGCATGGGACGAGACGGGCTGGGAGCGGCTCACGGCGCGCGTCGGCCGCCGCCGCCTCCCGGCCTGGGACTGCACCGCCGGACTCGTCGTCGGCGACGACGCCGCCCTCATGATCGAGGCGGGCGCCAGCCTGCGCGAGGGCGCCGAGCTCCGCACCCAGGCCCGCACCCTGCTCGGCCCCGGCCGCCGGGTCACCCATCTCGCGCTCACCCACCCCCACTTCGACCACGTCCTGGGCGCGGCGGCCTTCGCGGGGGTGCAGGTGTTCGGCGCGGCGGGCCTGGACACGGCCCTCCTCAAGGGCCGCGACGAGCTGCGCGCGGACGCGGTGCGCCACGGTCTCCCCCCGGACGCCGCGGCCGAGGCCACGGACCTCCTTGTCCACCCCCACCACCTGGTGTGCGGCGAATGGACCCTGGACCTGGGCGGCGGCACCCAGGCCCTGCTCGCCAACATCGGCCCCGGCCACACGGGTTACGACCTGGCGGTCCTCGTCCCCGGCGGCCCCGGCGCACCCGAGGTCGTCTTCTGCGGCGACCTGGTGGAGGAGTCCGGCGAACCCCAGGCAGGCCCCGACGCGATGCCCTCCCACTGGCCCGCCGCCCTGGACCGCCTCCTGGACCTGGGCGGCCCGGACGCGCTGTACGTCCCCGGCCACGGCGCGGTGGTGGACGCCACCTTCGTACGCAACCAGCGCGATGAACTGGCCCGCCGTTTCCGGGTGTCGTAGCGTCTCCCAAATGCGCAGCTACAGCCCCGACTTCACACCCCCGTGGAAGAAGAAGACGCCGCCCCCCGAGGTCCCGGCGGAACAAGACCTGGTGGTCGAGGAAGTCACCACCGGCTTCTGCGGGGCGGTGATCCGCTGCGAGAAGACGGCGCAGGGCCCGACGGTCACGCTGGAGGACCGCTTCGGCAAGCACCGGGTCTTCCCCATGGCTCCGGCCGGCTTCCTCCTGGAAGGCCGAGTGGTGACACTCACCCGCCCCGCACCCGCCTCCACGCCCCCGGCCGTCCCCTCCCGCACGGCCTCCGGCTCGGTGGCGGTGCCGGGTGCGCGCGCACGGGTTGCCCGGGCCGGACGCATCTACGTGGAGGGCCGCCACGACGCTGAACTGGTCGAGAAGGTCTGGGGCGACGACCTCCGCATCGAGGGCGTGGTCGTCGAGTACCTGGAGGGCATCGACGACCTCCCGGCCATCGTCGCCGAGTTCTCCCCCGGCCCCGACGCCCGCCTCGGCGTCCTGGTGGACCACTTGGTCCCCGGCTCCAAGGAGTCCCGCATCGCGGCCCAGGTGAGCAGCGACCACGCCTTGGTGGTGGGCCACCCGTACATCGACGTATGGGAGGCGGTGAAGCCTTCGTCCCTCGGCTTCCAGTCCTGGCCCCGCATCCCCAAGGGCCAGGACTGGAAGACGGGCGTACGCCAGGCCCTGGGCTGGCGCTTCACCAACACGGGCGAGGCATGGCAGCACATCCTGTCCTCGGTCCACACCTACAAGGACCTGGAGCCGGCCCTGCTGGGCAGAGTGGAGGAGCTGATCGACTTCGTAACAGGGGCCCCCGCCTAAACCGTTCCAACGTTCAAGGCAAGGCACGTCCCCCGCTTCCCTACCCCGTCCACCCTTTCCTCCCTCCCCCTCGGGCGCCCTACAGCCCGTCCGGCGTTTGAGGACGAGGCCGTTCAGGCCGATAAGGGGGTCTAGGGGCAAAGCCCCAGGACGGGCGCCCCAGGGGCGACGGAGTCGCCGGATTCGGGAAGGGGCGGGATCGGGGAAGAGAAAACTCAGTCCACCAGATCCCGCACCACCCCATCAGCCAACAACCGCCCCCGAAGCGTCAACACGGCCCGCCCCTCCGCAAAGGGCCCACCCTCCAGCAACCCATCCCCAAGCGCCCGCCGCGCAGCAGCAAGCCCAGCCTCCTTCAGGAGGGACAAGGGAGCCCCCTCCCGCAGCCGAAGCTCCAGCAGCACCCGCTCCACCCGCCGGTCCTCCCCCGAAAGCACTTCCCGCCCAGCCCCCGGCGACCTCCCACCCGCAAGAGCCCCCGCATACGCCCCGGGATGCTTCACGTTCCACCACCGCACACCCCCCACATGGCTGTGGGCCCCCGGCCCGGCCCCCCACCAGTCGGCCCCCCGCCAGTACAGCTCGTTGTGCAGGCACCGAGCGGCCTCCGAGGTGGCCCAGTTGGACACCTCGTACCAAGAGAATCCGGCACCCCCCAGCACCTCATCGGCGATCAGATACCGGTCCGCGTGCACATCGTCGTCAGTCATCGGCACCTCCCCGCGCCGAATCCGCCGCGCCAGCTGCGTCCCTTCCTCGACGATCAGGGCGTACGCGCTGACATGGTCGGGCCCGGCCCCGATGGCCGCCTCCAGGGAAGCCCGCCAGTCGTCGTCGGACTCCCCCGGGGTCCCATAGATGAGATCGAGATTCACGTGCTCGAAGCCCGCGGCCCGCGCCTCCGCGACGCACGCCTCGGGCCGCCCGGGCGTATGCGTACGGTCGAGCACCTTCAGCACGTGCTGCCGAGCGCTCTGCATCCCGAAGGAGACCCGGTTGAACCCGCCGTCCCGCAACGCGCTCAGATACGCCGGGTCGACGGACTCGGGATTGGCCTCGGTAGTGATCTCGGCATCATCGGCAAGCCCGAACTCGTCCCGGATCGCCCCCAGCATCCGTACGAGATCCCCGGCGTCGAGCAGCGTCGGCGTCCCTCCGCCGACGAAGACGGTCCGCACCGGCCGGGGGTCGTCCCCCAGCACCTTCCGCGCGAGCCGCACCTCGTCGACCAGGGTCTCCGCGTAGTTGTCCCGGGAGGCGAGCACTCCGCCGGAGCCGCGCAGCTCGGTGGCGGTGTAGGTGTTGAAGTCGCAGTACCCGCAGCGCGTGGCGCAGTAGGGCACATGCAGATAGAACCCGAGCGGCCGCTCCCCGGCCCCGTCGAGGGCGGAGGGGGGCAGGGCCCCGTCGTCGGGCACGGGCTCACCGTCGGGAAGGGCAGAAGGCATAGAGCCATTGTCCAGCACAGGCGCACTCAGCCCGTCCGCCGTCTGAGGACGAGGCACACCCACCGCTACCCCCCCCCCCCCCCCCCCCCCCGGGGGGCCCCCCCCCCCCCCCCCGGGGGGGGGGGTACGGGGCGCGCGCCCCCAAGAGGGGGGGGATGATTGGGGGGGGGGAAGAAGGCGGGCAAAGA